>NZ_JBWKDW010000028.1:0-4614 GCF_056435735.1 Streptomyces sp. NPDC043878 | reverse complement strand
CCTGCTGGCGGTCGCGGCCCTGGGCGCCCTCTGCACCCCCCCCCCCCCCCCCCCCCCCCCCCCCCCCCCCCCCCCCACCCGCCCCCCCCCCCCCCCCCCCCCCCCCCCCCCCCCCCCCCGAGCCGGTGCTGTGTTTCGGCGTCAGCGGACGTGGTCCACGTCGACGAGGTCGACGCGCACTCCGCGGCCGCCGATGGCGCCCACGACGGTACGCAGTGCGCGCGCGGTGCGGCCGTTGCGGCCGATCACCTTGCCGAGGTCGTCGGGATGGACCCGGACCTCGAGCACGCGCCCGCGGCGCAGGTCACGCGAGGCGACCTGCACGTCGTCGGGGTTGTCTACGATGCCCTTCACGAGGTGCTCGAGAGCCTCCTCGAGCATGCTCAGGCCTCGGTCGGCGCAGCCGCAGAGGACTCGGCGGTGGCGTCGTCCTTCTTCTCGGCCTTCTTCTTCTGGGTGATGGCCTCGCCCTTGCCCTCGTCGTCGCCGCCAAGGGCTTCGAACAGGGGACGCGCGGCCTTCGGGGCCGGCTGCAGCAGCGGAGCCGGGGCGGGCTCGCCCTTGAACTTCTGCCAGTCGCCGGTCTTCTTCAGGATCGCGAGCACGGGCTCGGTCGGCTGCGCGCCGACGGAGAGCCAGTAGGCCACGCGGTCGGCGTTGACCTCGATGCGCGAGGGGTTCTGCACCGGGTGGTACAGGCCGATCTCCTCGATGGCCCGGCCGTCACGGCGGGTACGGGAGTCGGCGACGACGATGCGGTAGTGAGGCGCGCGGATCTTGCCCAGACGCTTCAGCTTGATCTTGACTGCCACGGAAGTGGTGTCTCCTGGTCTTGACGTGGTTGGGCACGGCGAGATGGCCGCGTGGGGTTGCGGTACCCGAGTGCCCGATGGACGCGTCAGCCGGAGGAGAGAGGGGTCCTGTGCGGCTGTCGAGTACAGCTAGCCATTGTGCCACACCCGGCGCGTCGCTCTTACCCCGGTCCACCGGGCATGCCTGAGGGACACTCGGCGCCACCCGGCGCCGTCCGACCCGCCCGCGCCGCGCCGGCGGCCCGGCCGTCCTCGCGCGGCCGCCGGTGTCCGGGGCCGCGCGGGGCGACCGCGGAAACCGGCACGCCCGCGTCCACGCCGTCTGCTTGTCCGGCACCCACGAGATGCCGGGATGCGCAGTCAGCCGGCGGCCGCGCCGACGACCTCCGGGATGCGGAACGGCTTTCCGCAGCCGCCGCAGACGATCGGCGCCTGGGCCAGCACGGAGGGGACGACCCGTACGTTGCGGCCGCAGTCACAGACCGCCTTGACGCGCACGCCCCCGCCGGAGGAGCCGTGCCGGGCGGCCGGTCCGCGGAAGGAGCGGGCGGTGTCCGCGGCGGTCGCGGCCGTGTGGGCCTTGAGCGCGCGCTGGAGGCGTTCCATGGTCGGGCGGTAGCGGCGCTTGGCCTCGGGGTTGAGCGTGACCAGGGAGAACCCGCTGCTGGGATGTGGTTCCTCGGGGTGGTCCAGGCCCAGTTCCTCGGCGATCGCGAGGAATCGGCGGTTGTGGTAGCGGCCGGCACGGGACGTGTCGCGCACCCCGCGCGAGGCGGCGATGCCATGGACTGCCTCGTGAAGCAGCCGCTCGAAGGAGAGCTCGTGCCCGCAGGCGGACGAGGACTCTCCGATCAGGGACTCGGGCGCGGCAAGATCGGGCAGCTCGGGGTGGTACCGCTGGATGTCGGCCCACGCCTGCGCCAGCTCTGCGGCGAGAACAGGTGGTGTCTGTGTCGTGCTCACGTAATGACAACGAGCCTGGGTGCCCCTGTGTTCCGATTCCGGGGCATCCCAAATAATTTGCACGTACCCGTCAGTTGCCGCTGATGCGTCCTGACGAGGGCGGGTGCGCTGATCTGCGGAGAAGCCTCACAGCTCATACCAAGCTGGTGCGTAGTCCTCCGTACGGCCCCGCGCGTAGACGATGTCGGCACGCGGGGGCGCGCGTGACCCGCGGGTGCGCAAGGGGCGTTTCGGCCGCTCGCGCGCCGGAGTCCCCCGCCTCAGTAAGCGCGCGCGACGACGGCGACGTTACCGGGCGCGTCCTCGGTGCCGGGCACCGACCCGTCCTCGGCGACCAGACACCGTACGGTGACGGCGTGCTCGGCCAGCCTGGCCTCGCCCTCCGTGCCGAGCGCCGCCCACGGGATCCGCGCCCACCCGCCGGCGCCGGCGACGTCGACTGCCTCCTCGATCGTCGACACCTCCGAGGTCCGGGACACGCGGCGCTCGCGGGACTGCGCCAGGAGCAGTGCCTGGTCCTCGCGCAGGACACCGGGCAGCATTCCGGCGAGGGCGTCGACGGCCACCGGCTCCTTGCCTCCCGGGATGCGGCGGACCAGCATCGCCGTGCCGTTCTCCAGGTCACGGGGGCCGATCTCGATCCGTACGGGCACGCCCTTCAGCTCCCAGTCGACGGCCCGGCGCCCGAAGGGGACATCCGTACGGTCGTCCACCCGGACGCGTACGCCCGCCGCCCGCAGCCGGTCGCCGATCTCACGGACCTTGGCCAGAACCGCCTCGTCGCCCTTGATCGCGAGGACGACGGCCTGGATCTGCGCGAGGTTCGGCGGGACCCGGAGGCCGTCGTCGTCGCCGTGCATCATCACCAGGGCGCCGATCATGCGGGTGGTCGAACCCCAGGACGTCTGCCAGACGAGTTCCCGCGTGCCGTCCTTCGACAGGTACCGGGTGTTGAAGGCCCTGGCGAAGTTCTGACCCAGCTCGTGGCTGGTGGCCATCTGCAGGGCCTTGCCGTCGCCCATCATGCCTTCGAGCGTGAGGGTGTTGATCGCCCCCGCGAAGCGCTCCCTGACCGTCTTGCGGCCGGGAACCACGTCCATGGCGAGGACGTTGACCATGAAGTCCTCGTAGACCCGGCGGTGGATGTGCGCGGCGAAGTCGCGGGCCTCCTCGTAGGTGGCGTGCGCGGTGTGGCCCTCCTGCCAGAGGAACTCGCTGGTGCGCAGGAAGAGGCGGGGTCGGAGTTCCCAGCGCACCACGTTGGCCCACTGGTTGATCAGCAGCGGCAGGTCGCGGTAGCTCTGCACCCACTTCGAGAAGTACTCGTTGACGATCATCTCGGAGGTGGGGCGGACGACCGCGGGTTCCTCGAGTTCCTTGCCGCCGCCGTGGGTGACCACGGCGAGCTCGGGTGCGAAGCCCTCGACGTGGTCGGCCTCCTTGGCGAGGTAGGACTGCGGGATCAGGACCGGGAAGTAGGCGTTCTCGGTGCCCGTCTCCTTGATCCGGGCGTCCATCTCCTGCTGCATCCGCTCCCACAGGCCGTATCCGTACGGTCGGATCACCATGCTGCCGCGCACCGGGCCGTTGTCGGCCAGCTCCGCCTTGTTGATCAGATCCTGGTACCAGCGCGGGAAGTCGTCCGCCCGCGGGGTGAGTACGGGTGCCTTGGCCATGGCGCGATGGTACGGCGCCAAGTTGCCGGGATGTGAAATCTCGCCACATGCGGGCACACACCGCAAGCCGGGACCTACAACCCCTGGACGCGCGGTCGAGTGCGGAGTTACCTGACATACGGGGGGAGTACGAGCGCACGTCACGGGGGCCATGTGATCGGGCAAAGAGACAACAACTCTCGGCGGATTGGGGCGCTTTTCTATGTCACCTACGCTCGTGCGACAGCACCTGTCCCCCACGGGACCCGCGTCCCGCGTGGACCGGAGTGCACGCGCGCGTGACTGGTCGGAGATCCAGGAGCGGATGCTGGTACCGCTCTACGAGGCCGTCTACGAGCGACTCGAAGTGGGCCCGCGGACACGCTTGCTGGGCCTCGGCTGCGGTTCCGGGCTGGCCCTGCTGATGGCCGCGTCGAGAGGCGCCGCGGTCACCGGGGTCGAACCCGGCGCCCCCGAGCGGCTCGCCCTGGCACGGCAACGGCTGCTTCCGAACGCGCCCGGCGGACACGTCCGCGGCGACACCCGGCTCGTCGACGGCCCACCGGGCGACGCGGCGGACGCGACGAAGCCGCCGTACAACCTGGTGACCGCCTTCGAGCCGCTCGGGTACCACACGGACGACGCTGCGGAGCTCGGCTCACTGCTGGCCGCGGCGACACCGCTCGCCGGGCACGGGGCGCCGGTGGTGCTGGTCGACTGGGGGCCGCCGGAGCGGTGCGCCACGTCGAGCGTGCTGCGGATCGCCGGGAAGCGGGAGGCCGCGCAGCGCGGCGGAGGAGGCCGGCGCCCGGCCGTGCGCGACGACCTGGAGGAGGTCGCCGGTCGCGCCGGGCTCAGGCCCGACGGCTCGGGCCGGGTCGCCTGCCCCTTCGGCTACGCGGATGTCGGCAGCGCCGTCCGCGGACTGCTGTCGACCGGCCTGTTCGACACGGCGATCGCCGCGAGGGACCGGGCGCAGGTCGACAAGGAGCTGACGGAGGCCCTGCACCCCTACCGGCGGCGGGACCGGACCGTGTGGATGCCGAACGTGTTCCGGTACCTCATCGCGGGGGGGGGGGGGGGGGCCCCCCCACCAACCAGGGGAACCCCCCGACATCCGGCCCCGGAACTCTTTGCACCCTCCTGCAGTTTGGAGGCCTTGGGGGGGTGTTTGGCGGGGACGC
>NZ_JBWKDW010000027.1:0-133831 GCF_056435735.1 Streptomyces sp. NPDC043878 | reverse complement strand
TCAGCCCACCACCCTGCGGATATCTCACACAACCGGCATACCGCGACGATCACACATCGTCAGCCCCCGGCGACAACACGCCGCAAAGGTCAGTAAAACCCGGATGTTGATCCATTCCACGTCCGTGAATTTCACCTCCAGGCCCGCACGGCCGCCGCCGCCTTGACGGAAATAGGCGTCCGCGATGGCCTCCGCGACGGCGTCATGCAGATCGTTCTCTGTCGCACCGTCCTCCTGTGCGGCGAGGATGGCGGCCGCGTGGGAGGGGGTGACGGCGACGGTGATGTCCCGTACCCGGCCCGCGTCCGAGGTGCCCTCCGTGCCGAGGCCGAAGTATGCCCGGCAGGAGATGACCAGCCCGCGCGATGACGTCGCGCGCTGCCTGGCCTGTGCCCTGACCTGCGGTTGCCACTCCGACTCGGTTTCCTGCACCAGCGTCTCCTGGAGCCGCTTGTTCGGCTTGGTAGAGGCACCCGAGAGGTAGCGCTGCACCGTCTTGCGGGAGACGCCCAGGCGCTCCGCCAGGCTCTTGGTGGAGCCCTTCTCCCGCGTGCGAAGGAATTTCATCTGGGCTCGCGCGGATTTCGGGGCGGGCAGGGTGAACAGGGCGCGCTCCGCGCGGGCGAGCCCTCCATGATCTTGGAGCGCGTCCGGGCCGCCTGCTGTGCCTTCTCCTCATCAGTCATACGAGCACTCCAGCGGAGCGGACCTGTGGACAGAGGCTGACGGCTGGACGGTCTCCCGTCGTCCGTCGAAGGGTGTGACGATGCAGCACAGTTGGCAAATCAGCACGCTTGCTGGCAAACGCTGCTGAGGCTGCTCTTGTGATCACTCTGCGGATTGATTTCTTGACGCTGGGGGGCCGGTCTAGGCTGCGACAGTCGTTGGCCACCGGGCCAGCGCGGCAAGGGAAGGTAGACGATGCCGCAAGCGAGACATGCGACCGGCCTGGCGGGCATGCCGGGCCGGCAGACGCTCAGTGCGGTGGAGGAAGCGGCCCGCATGGGCGCGGTGCGCCGCTACGACATCCTCGACACCCCGCCGGACGGGGCGTTCGACCGTGTTGCGGCGATGGCGGCGCGGCTGTTCAAGGTGCCGGTGGCGAGCGTGACGATCGTGGACGAGGACCGGATCTGGTTCAAGGCCGCGCACGGGCTGGAGGGCGTGAGCGAGATTAGCCGGGAGCCGGGCCTGTGCGGTTCGGCGATTCTCGCCGACGAGACGCTGGTGATCCCGGATACGCTCAGCGATCCCGTCGCTTTCAATAACGGCCTGGTCACCGGGCCGATGGGGGTCCGTTTCTATGCGGCCGCGCCGATCATCACCAGTGACGGGCACCGGTTGGGCACCGTCAACATCCTCGACACCAAGCCGCGCCTGATCACCGAGGACGACACCGCCACCCTCGCGGACCTGGCCGCGATCGTCCTTGACGAGCTGGAGATGCGCCTGGCGGCCTTGAACGCCCTGCGCGCAGAGCAGGAGCGGCGCATCGAGCAGGAGGAGGCCCGCGAACGCGCGGAGCGCGACATGGTGGCCATCCAGGCGTTCGCCTCCACCCTTCAGCGGACCCTGCTGCCGCCGGCCCTGCCGGTGGTGCCGGGGCTGGAGCTGGCGTGCCACTACGCCACCGCCTCCCCGCAGGACGTGGGCGGCGACTTCTATGACGTCTTCCCCCTCGACGGCACGAGGTGGGCGTTCTTCCTCGGCGACGTGTGCGGCAAGGGCCCCGAAGCGGCCGCCGTCACCTCTCTCACCCGCTACACCCTGCGCGCCGCCGCCCAGATCGACCCCGACCCCGACAAGGTCCTGGCTTCGCTGAACACGGCACTGCTCCTCGACCCGGCCGTCGGTACCCGGTTCTGCACCGCGGTCTTCGGCATCCTGGAACCGCACGAGAAGGCCGGGTTCACTGTCACGGTGGCCACCGGCGGGCACCCCCCGGTCTACCACCTGCGCGGGCAGGGGGCGGTGGAAGCGGTGCGCCCCAAGGGCGGCATGCTCATCGGCGCCCTCGCCGAGGCGCGCTTCGCCTCCCACACCATCCACCTCGCGCCGGGCGAAGGACTGCTCCTCTACACCGACGGGCTGACCGAGGCCCGCACCCTGGGCGGAGAGATGATCGGAGAAGAGGGCCTGGCCCATTTCCTCTCCGCGCGCACCGGGCCCGACAGTGCAGCGGCGGTCATAGGGGACACCGTCGACCTCATCGACGCCACGCCCCACGGCGCCGGAGACGACGTCGCCCTGCTGGCCCTGTCCGTCCCCCTCGCCCACGCCACAGACGGCCTCACTGCCATCGCCACCAACCACACCATCGCCCCCGCCGGCGAGACGCCGGAGAGCCGACCGTGACCCACTTCCGCCTCACCGCCCAGCACACCGACGGCGACCTCGCTCTGGCCCACGTCGCCGGAGACCTCGACATAGCAACCGCCCCCCACCTGCGCACCCAGGCACTGGCGCTGATCGAGCAAGGCCACCGGCACCTGATCCTGGACCTCGGGGATGTCACCTTCTGCGACTCATCCGGCTTCAACGCCCTCGTCGGCATCTTCCGCTGCGCCAAGACCGTCGACGGCACCCTGGTCCTTGCCGCCGTCCCCGACCGCCTTGAGCGGTTGCTGGACCTCACCGGCCTGAGCGCCCTGCTACCCGCCCATCCCACCGCCGCCCACGCCCTCGTCGCGCACACCCGCAGCCAGGACACGGCCACCGCTTAGGACTTGTCCGGGCGAGGGCTACCGGTGGTCGATGTGGAAGGCATCACGCATGACGTGGCCCTTGCCCGAGCCGATGCTGACCGTGGCCGTCGAAAGCCCCGCCCTGCCCACAGGGTGGGCGGCGGAGCCGAAATGGGACGGCTACCGTGCCCAGCTCGCCGTGTACGCGGGCGGGCGGGTGCTGCTGCGCTCACCGCGCGGCACGGACATGACGGCCTCGTTCCCCGAGATCCGGGCGGCGATCCTGGCGCAGCTGCCGGAGGACACCGGGCTAGATGGCGTTATGTGACCTGTACGGGCGTCTCACCCCGTCGATGTCTCATGTCTTTGGGCCGTAACCATCGGAGCAGCCGACTGCCGATCAAGTGGAAAACGACTCAGCGCTTCGTGCTCGTCTCGGTCCGTGGGCGGTCGGTCCTGGTCCGGTGCCCGTTCAGCAGGAGCACACCCAGCGCGGCCGCGGCGGCCTGGCATCCGGCTGCCGCGAGGACGAGGCCTCCGGGTCCGACAGACTGCCAGGCGCCCGCTAGAGCAGCCCCGCCTGCGGCACATGTGCTCTTGATGCTTGCTCCCAGGGTGAATACCTGCGTGCGGGCACCATAGGGCGCATAGCGGTCGCGGCCGGCCAGCAGGGCGGCGAAGAGCGGGCCGGTGCAGCACCCGGCCAGGGTGAAGCTGCTGGCTGCCGCGGTGGCGCTGTCCATCCAGGGCACGGCGGCCAGCGGCACCCCGGTCGCCAACAGCATGGTGACGACGGTCCATTCGGGGCGCCGAGTGCCCCACGGCCGCCAGGCGTACGCCAGGGAACCGATCAGCGAGCCGAGCGCCATGGCGGTCATCAGGCCGCCCGCGGCCCAGGGTGTCCGGTAGAGGGTGGCGAGCAGCACGCAGATTACGGGCAGGGCGCCGATCCCGAGCTGGCCCACTGCGCTGGCCCACGTGAGCGAGCGTAGCGGCGGGTCGCGGACCAGCAGCACGGCGGTGGCGCCCAGATCGGCGGGGCGCGGTGCGGTGCCCAGTACGGGGCGGGGCCTCAGTGGCAGGGCGGAGACGAGAAGACCGCCTGCGGCGGCCCCGGCGCCCAGTGTCATGAGGGCGGGGGCGGGGCCGGTCGCCGCCGCGAGGACGGAGGTGAGGGCCGGTCCTGCGATCCCAGCCAGGTTGTAGGAGACAGCGTCCAGGCTGAATGCACGGCCCAGCGCCGTGGGCGGCAACAGGTCGCTCAGCAGGCTGGTCAGACCGCCGGTCAGCAGGGGGGTGCAGCAACCCGCCGCGCCCGCCACGGCCAGGACAACCAGAGCGGGTGCCCGTCCGGTTAGCCCGGCGACGGCGGTCAACCCTGTCCCGTAGAACACCAGGCAGCCGCCGTGGAACAGCCGGCGGCGCCGGACCTGGTCCGCGAGGGCACCGGCCAGCGGGGCGGCGACCACGCTGGGCACCAGCAGGGCCGCGACGAGGGCACCACCAAAGCCAGCGCTTCGAGTGCGGTCCACAGCGAGCACCACCAGCCCGACCCGGGCCCCTTCCGAGGCGAGGCGGACGAGCAGGGCCACCTGCATGTAACGGGCGAGCACCCACCTGTGCGTGGCTGAGCGCATTCCCGGTTTCACGGGCGTCCGCTTACGCACTGCATGCCTCCAGACCGGGATTTCGCGGCTCGGCCGCCGGACGCAGCCCACCCTCCTCCCCTCGTCCGTCATACCCTGAAGGTATGACGTCATGTGCATCCCATGTCCCCGCCACCGATACTCGGGGCGTGAGCTTCACCTTCGTCAGTGATCACCTGGCCCTCGACTTCGCCGCCACCGTGGCCTGGCGCACCACCCGCCCCAAGGACCTGCTGGCCGAGCCAGCGGACTTCGCCCGGTGGGCCACCGAAGCCGGGGTGGTTGACGCTCTGGAGGTGGTGAGTCAGACGGACCTGGCCAAGGCCCGTACGTTGCGCGAGGCGATCTACCGGCTGGCACTCGCCGCCACCGAGGGACAGCCAGCCGACCCGCAGGACGTCGCCCAGATCCGACAGGCCGCCGCACGCCCACCGGTCCGCCCCGCGCTCCAGGCCCTGGGTCGGGTGGAACGCCGCGGCGGAGTTCAGGATGTGCTGGCCACCCTCGCAGCGACCGCCAGCGATCTGCTCGGCGGACCCGACCGCCTGCTCCTGCGGCACTGCGCGGGTGAGCCGTGCACCCGTCTTTTCCTCGACCGCTCCCGGGCAGGCACCCGGCGCTGGTGCTCGAAACAGAGCTGCGGCAGCAGGATCAACGCCGCCGCCTACCGGCGCCGGACCCGCCAGGACGAGCAGGTCTGACCCGCCGCGCGCCACTACAGGCAAGGGATCCCGCAAACAGCGGCTCTCCTTGCCTCACCCTGGCTCCGTCAACGCCTGCATGCCGCCGCTGAACCACTGCTTGGCGCGACGAACTGACAACAAACAAGGGCTTCATGATGAGACAGGTGCGGCAGCTCTCATAAACAGCGATCTGGTCGTATGGGATGCCGCGGGCCGCCTCGCGTTCGAGCGGCTGCAGAATCGGCTTGCCCGGCGCGGTGCCGGGGCGGCCCGGGCGGCGGAGGAGTGGCCGGCCCACTTCGTCGCGTTCGATCTGCTGGGCCTGTCCGGTACGGACACCACCTCTTGGCCGTACCGGCGGCGCAGGGCCGCATTGGATCGCGGCGGTGGGTCCAGCGCATCAGCTGCTTCCAGCCCCGCCTGCCCGACACCTACCGCGCCATCGCCAACCTCGTATCTGACCGCACCATCACCACCTGAAACAGGCCACGAGCAGGAAGACACGCCTCACCCGCTATCACGCACCAACTCGTAATGACTCCTAACAAAATGAGGCTTCTGGATCTCCAGGAATGACGTGGTGTCAGTTCTCGTTGATGCTGGCCGAAGGGGGTGCGAGCCAGCCAGTCGAGACGAGGAAGACCGCTGCCAGACCGTGGGAGATCGACGACGAGTTGTGGGCGCGGATCGAGCCGCTGCTGCCGGTCGTCCCGCGTAATCCGCGGCGTCCAGGTCTTAAGCGTCTGGATAGTCGCAGGGTGCTGTGCGGGATCCTGCTCGTGCTGTACACCGGGATCCGCTGGGAGTTTATGCCCCAGGAGCTGGGCTTCGGCTCGGGGATGACCTGCTGGCGACGGCTGCGGGACTGGAACGAGGCCGGGGTCTGGCAGAACCTGCACGAGCTGCTGCTCTCCGAGCTGCGGGCCGCAGACCTGCTGGACTTCTCCCGCGCAGCGGTCGACTCCAGCCACATCCGCGCGATGAAGGGCGGGCCGGCCACCGGTCCGTCCCCGGTGGACCGGGGCAAGGCCGGCAGCAAGCACCACCTGATCGTCGAGGCGCACGGCATCCCGCTCGCGGCAATCACCACCGGCGGCAACCGCAACGACGTCACCCAACTGATCCCGCTGATCCAGGCCGTCCCACCGATCCGCGGCAAGCGCGGCCAGCCACTGCGCCGCCCCAAGCACCTGTACGCCGACCGCGGCTATGACCACGAGGCCTACCGGGACAAGGTCCGCCGGTTCCAGATCACCCGCACATCGCCCGGCGCGGCACCGGGCACGGCTCCGTCCTGGGCGTGTACCGCTGGGTCGTGGAAGGAGCGATCGCGCTGCTGCACTGGTTCCGCCGCCTGCGCATCCGCTGGGAGATCCGCGACGACATCCACCACGCGTTCGTCACCCTCGGCTGCGCCGTCATCTGCTGGCGACGACTGCGCACCGCACGTTGTTGAGAGTTAGGGCAGACGATGCGCCCCAGGGGATGGCCTGCTCGATGCGTCAGAACGCATACGTGGCAGTCGGGCCCGCGCAGCCTCACATCTGGGATCTCAGCACGTCGACCTCACAGCCCGGCGCGAACGGGTCGAAGCCGTGCTCGATCAGCCAGCGAACTATCAGCAGGCTTCGCAACGACCACCACGCGTGGATCACGTCAAGGTCGACGTCGGTGCCATAGCCGGCGATGACGTCGTCGAGGTGCTCCTCGTGTCCGAGCGTGAAGGTGGCGAGGTCGTACAGGGCATCACCCTGGCCCGCCTCGGACCAGTCGATGATGCCCGTGACCTCGTCGCCGTCGACGAAGACGTGATCGATCTGCAAGTCGCCGTGCGTGAACGCCGGAGTCCATGGCCGGAGCGCGGCCTCGGCGACCTGGCGGTTGCGCGTGACCAGGTCAGCGGGCAGGACGCCGTTCGTCACGAGCAACTCGCACTCGTCGTCGAGTTCCGCCGCCAGCGCGACGATGCTCCGGCCGGCCTGGCCCGGCCGGGACGGCAGCGGCGCGTCGTGCAGCTTCCGGATGGCGGCGCCCGCCGCGGCCCACGCCGCCGGCGACCCGGTCGACGGCCCGCCGAGGCGCCCAAGCGTCGTCCCCGGGAGTGCAGCCATCGCGAGCACGGACGGCTTACACCACAGGACCTCCGGGGTCGGGACCGGCGCCAGGGCCATCGCCTCGACCTCGACATCGATGCGCGCCTGATCGGCGTCCACCTTCAGGAACACGTCGCCGACGCGCAGAGTCGCGCGCTCGGAATGGGCGACAACGACTTTGACCTCATCCATGGGCGACCAGTATCCCGGGGATGACCGCCGACGTCGCCGGGTTTATCGCGCGCGATTACGCAGATGACCGCGTCCGGATACCCAGCGGCCTCGTGCACGCCCTAACCGCATAAGCAATCGGACAACGGGGTCCCTCGATGAAATTGAAGGTCGCGGTGTGGGCGGCGGTCCGACTGGGCGGAGGTTGTGCCCGGTGCGGCGGTCAGCAGGTGTGTACGCATTCGTTCCACCAGTACTTCGGGGCGGGTGCGGCCGGAGTAGCCGTGGCGACCGATGAACGCCTTCATCCGCTCGGGCCCGATGTGACGGGCCTGTTCGTGCTCCCTGCCGTCGCCGTACTTCTCACAGCGCGATCGGTTGCAAGGCCGGCGACAGGCGCCGGCCGTCTCAAGCCTCGACGAGGACCGAGCCGAACCTTCTGCTCGCAAGCCTCACGACGACGTGCCACGGCCCCGGCTGATCGATCCGGTCATCGCGACGAGGAGCTTGCGTTCGCCCTCGTAGCTGAACCGTCCGTGGGCCATGGCCAGGTTATCCACGATCAACACGTCGCCGTCGTGCCAGACGAACGTCATTGTCTCGGCCTCGAACGCCGCCCGGATCTCGGACAGGTCGGCGTCGCTGATCGGAGTGCCGTCGCCCAGGTAGGCGTTGCGTGGCAGGTCCTGTTCGTCCATGAGGCCCAGTAGGGCGTCGCGGGTGAGGGGATTCAGGCTTGAGACGTGAAACAGGTGGGCCTGGTTCATCCACAGCGTCTCACCGGTGACCGGGTGGGTCGTCGACGCTTGACAGGTCTCGGTGGTGCGGAGGGTGTCCTCGTCGAGCCATTCGGCGACGATGCCGCGGGCCCGGCAGAAACGGTCCACCTCCGCACGATCCATGTCAGGGAACGTCTCCTGCCACGGCACGCCGAGCCCGTTCCGGTAGTTGCGGACGTAGCGGACGCCGTGTCGCTCGAAGCGCTCCCGAATCGGTGTGGGGATCCGTGCGTGGACCGCACTACTGTCAGCGAGCGGGGTCTGGCCTCCGACGGGTGCCGATTTCTGGGAGTAGAACCAGAGGCGTTCGGGCCAGGAGGTGGTGTAGGCCATCTCGTTGTGCATCGGGATGACCTCCGAGGCAGGATACTCCGTCGAGGTGTAGACGTCGCCGACCTTGCTGCGCGGCGTCGACCTGTAGATGTATTCCTGGAGCTGCTGTCCGAAGACGCGCACCAACTCGGAGAACACCGAGGCCTCCGGGATGTCGAAGCCGCGCAGCAGGCAAGCTCCCTTGGCCGCCAGGCGCTCGGTGAGCAGGTCGGCGTTGTCCGAGGCCCACTTCACCGGACTCACGTCCGGTGCGACCGCCTCGAAGAGCGCGACTCGGTCCCGGTCGGGGAACAGGACCGATTCCTTGACGTCGCCGTCCATGTCAGATTCCTTCCTTCTCCGTGGTGAATCCCGATGAGATCGCGGACCAGAGCTTTTCCACGACACCGTGATCGAGCATCTCGGCGTGCGAGCACGGCAGGCTCGTCTCGACGATCTCCCCCGACACGTAGGGTCGCCACAGTTCCGCGGTGGCCGCGCCTCTGGTCGTGTCGGCGGCGCGCACCAAAAGTACGTCGCCGTCGAAGACGCCGAAGTCGTGCTCCCGGATGAGCCTCCTGTTGTTCTGGAACACGGTCGCCAAGTTGGTGACCTCCTCGTCGGAGATCGCGCCCAGCACGGTTCCGGCCTCGTGGCGCAGTCGGCGCCGCAGCTCCTCGAAAGCCTCCGAGGTCTCCGAGCCCGGCGCCTCGAGGTCGTCTCCGGCCTCGCGACGGACCGGCGGGAACGCGTCCAGCAGCACCAAGGCGCCGACCCGTTCGCCCGCGGCACGGAGCTGTACGGCCATCTCGTGGATCAGGTTGCCGCCGAAGGACCAACCCAGGAGCCGGTAGGGGCCGGACGGCTGGATCGCGCGGATCTGCTCCAGGTAGTCCGTCGCCATCTCCCGGGCCGAGCCAGCAACCTCGCCGGCGCCGTCGAGACCGCGCGACTGGATCCCGTAGAGCGGGATCTCCTGTGGGACCTGCCTGGCCAGCGTCAGGTAGCACCAGCTCACGCCGCCTCCCGGGTGGATGCAGAAGAGCGGCGGTTCGGTGCCGCGGGTGCGGATGGGCAAGACGACGTCGAAGGCGTTCCGGACCGACGAGAACGACATCTGCTTCAGCAGGCCGTTCACCGTCGGAGCGACCAGGACGTTGCGCACCGACAGCGACGCGCCTCGATCGCGGAGCCGTTCCACCAGCGTGACGGCGAGCAGCGAATGGCCGCCCAAGGTGAAGAAGTCGTCGTCCACGCCCACCGACTCCAGGCCGAGGACGTCGGCGAAGATGTCGCAGAACACTGTCTGGATCTCGGTGGTGGGCTTGCCGTCGGTGCCGGCGACGGCGAGTTCCGGCAGCGGGAGCGCCGCGCGGTCGAGCTTGCCGTTCGCCGCCAGCGGAAGGGTGGCGAGGACGACGACCGTGGCCGGGACCATGTGGTCGGGCAGGCGTTGTGCCGCGAATCCGCGGACGTCGTCCGACAGCGCGGCGGCCTCATCCGGATCGCCCTGATCCATGTCGGTCGGCACGACGTACGCGACCAGAGCGGCCTCGCGGACCACCACGGCCGCACGCGCGACCCCCGGATGATCCTCGAGGACCGTCCGCACCTCGCCGGGCTCGATGCGGAACCCGCGGATCTTCACCTGGTCGTCGAACCGTCCTAGGAACTCGATCCGGCCGTCGGCCGACCAGCGGGCCCGGTCCCCGGTCCGGTACATCCGCCGACCCGCCTCGAAGGGACAGGCCACGAACCGCTCCGCAGTCAGGGCACTGCGGCCCAGATAGCCGCGCGCCAGCTGCGATCCGGCGATGTGGAGTTCGCCCGGGACCCCCACCGGAGCCGGCCGCAACCGCTCATCGAGGACGTACATACGGGTGTTAGCCAGCGGCCGCCCGATCGGCACGGCTGCCCGGGCCGACGCCGTGGCATCGAGAGCAGCTGTGGTCACGCCGACAGTGGTCTCGGTCGGTCCGTAGTGGTTGACGACGACGCGGTCGCCCGCGACAGCCATGAGTTCGCCGAGCCAGCCCGCCGGCGCGGCCTCTCCGCCGAGGATGAGGCCCTTCCGCGGCAGCAGCGCCGCCAGGCCGGCCGAACCGCTGCCGAGAGCGGACAGGTGGGATGGGACGAACTTCACGAAGTCGACGCGGTGCGACGTCATGTAGTCGGCCATCGCCTGCGGATCGAGGGTGACGTCCGCGTCAAGGACGTGGAGAACGCCGCCGGTGGTCAAGGCACCGAACAGCAGTGTGTTCCCGAGGTCCGTGTTCTGTGCCTGGGGCAGTGCGTAACCGTCACCAGGCGCTCCGAACCCGACGCGCTCCCCGACCGAGGCGACGTAGTTGGACAGAGCCGCGTGCGGGACGCCCACTCCCTTCGGCCGCCCGGTCGACCCCGAGGTGTACATGACGTACGCCAGGTCATTCGGCCTGGCCGAAGCCGAGATCGACGTCGGCTGCGGCGTCGACCCCAGGTGCTGAGCGGCTGGCGCGGATCCGCGCCCGGTCCGGTCCACCACGATGGTCCGCAGTCGGCCTGCAGGCAGGTCGTCCAGCAGCTCGACGGTCGTCACTACAGCTGCAGCCCGGCCGTCCTGCAGCAGGAAAGCGATCCGCTCGGTCGGCAGGTCCGGATCGATTGGCAGGTACGCCGCCGCGGCCCGCCACACACCGAGCAGTGCCGCGATCATCTCGACCCCGGGCGGCAGGCACAGCGCCACGACCGCTCCGGCCTCGACTCCCGACGCACGCAGTTCCCACGCCAGCTCCTCGGCACGTGAGTCCAGATCGGCGTAGGACACCTCGCCGGCGCCGGACACCAGCGCGATCGCATCAGGGGTCTGTGTCGCGCGGGCCTTGAACAGGTCCGGGACCAGAGCGGTGGGGACGTCGGCGGCGGTGTCGTTCCATTCCCTCAGGACGAGATGCCGCTCGGACTCGTCGAGAACGTCCAAGGCGCTCAGCCGCGCCGAGGGGTCCGCGACCAGCGCGCTGACGACTCGCACGAAGCGTTCGGCGAAGGCGTCGGCGGTGGGGGCGTCAAAGAGGTCTGCGGCTACGGTGAACGACCCGCGGATGCCGGCCGGGCGGTGGTGCGCGTCGTAGGACTCGCCGACCATGACGTCCAGGTCGAACTTGGCGGTCGTCCGCACCGCGGCGACACCCTGGATTCCGATCCCGGGAAGGTCGAGGGCCGCTTCGACGTTCTCCTGCTTGGTCAGGACGACCTGGAAGAGCGGCTGCCTGGAAAGGGAGCGCTCCGGCGCCAGTTCCTCCACGAGGCGCTCGAACGGCACGTCCTGATGGTCGAACCCGGCCAGCGTCGTGGCCCGGACCCGGTCCAGCACCTCGGCCAGCGTCGGATCCCCGGACAGGTCGGTCCGCAGCACCAGGGTGTTGACGAAGAATCCGACGAGGTCGTTGAGTACCTCATCGGCCCGGCCGGCGATTGTGGCCCCGATGGGGATGTCGGTCCCGGCGCCCAGCCGGGACAACAGCACGGCCAGGGCGGCCTGCACCACGATGAATGGCGTCAGACCCCGTGCACGCGCCAGGTCGGCCAGACGGGCGTGCAGTTCGGCGGGCACCTCGAAGTCCGCTGTGTGGCCGCGGCGCGAAGGCGCCGCCAGCCGCGGACGGTCGACCGGCAGAGGCAGCTCCACCGGAGAGCCGGCCAGCGCCTGGCGCCAGTAGTCGATCTGCCGGGACACCAGGCTGTCCGGGTCGTCGTCCGAGCCCAGGACTTCCCGCTGCCAAACCGCGAAGTCCGCGTACTGCACGGGCAACGGCTCCCAGCTCGGCGCCCTGCCCTGGCGACGCTCCTCGTAGGCGTGGCCGAAGTCCCGCGCCAACGGTGCTGCCGACCATCCGTCGGAGGCGATGTGATGCACCGCCACGGCCAGCACGCACTCGTCGGCGCCCAGCACGAACAGCGCCGCGCGCACGGGCAGCTCGGACGACAGATCGAAGCGGTGCCCGGCGACCTCCGCCACGGATCGGTCTAGATCGCCTTCGGAGGTCTCGACGGTCTCCATCGCCCAGCCGGCCTCCGACAGGTCGACGATCCGCTGGTACGGCTCGCCGTCGACGACCTCGAACACCGTGCGCAGGACCTCGTGCCGCTCCAGCACGTCCTTCAGCGCCGCGGCGAGCGCAGACCGGTCCACTCCCCCGGTCAGCCTGACGACGATGGGGATGTTGTAGGTCGGGCTCGGGCCTTCGACCTGGCCCACGAACCACAGTCGGCGCTGGGCGTACGAGAGCGGAACCCGTTCGGGGAGCTCACGCGCCTTCAGGACCGCTCGGGCGGGGCCGGCCTCTTCCAGCTGGGCTGCCAGCCCTGCGACGGTCGGGAAGTCCAGCAGGGTCCTGATGGACATCTCGGCTCCGAGGACCGCGCGGATCCGGGAGATCAGCCGGATGGCGAGCAGCGAGTGGCCGCCCAGGGCGTAGAAGTCCTCGTAGACGGCGACCGAATCCAGACCGAGGATGTCGGCGAAGGCCTGGCACAGCAGCTCCTCGCGGAGCGTGGACGGCGTCCTCGGGCCGGTTGCGGCAGTGGTTTCGGCGGCGGACGGGGCGCTGAAGTCCGACTGCGCGGCAGTCAAGGCTTTGCGATCCAGTTTGCCGTTGGCGGTCAGCGGTAGGGCGTTCAGCAGGACCACCGACGAGGGCACCATGTGTTCCGGCAGACGTTGCGCGGCAAAGCTCTTTAGAGTGTCGGCCAGAGCCACATCCCTGTCGGAGGGAACCACGTAGGCGATCAGGACGTCGTCACGGACGCTCACAGCAGCCTGCGATACCCCGGGGTGACTGGACAGCACCGCGGCCACCTCGCCCGGCTCGACCCGGAAGCCGCGGACTTTCACCTGATCGTCCGCACGGCCCAGGATCTCCATCCGGCCGTCGGCCAGCCACCGTGCCAGATCGCCGGTCCGATACATTCGCTCACCGGTACCGAACGGGCACGCCACGAACCGCTCACCGGTCAGACCGGGACGGCCCACATAGCCGCGCGCCAACTGGGCTCCGGCCACGTACAACTCTCCGGCCACTCCCGGCGGGACCGGGCATAGGCCGGTGTCCAGCACGAACGCTCGCGTGTTGGCGACCGGCCGCACTCCGTCGAGTGGCCCGGCCAGCACACCGATCGTGGTCTCCGTCGGGCCGTAGTGGTTGACCACCGCGCGATCACCGGCGGCGGCAAGGACCCGCGCCGCCAACGCTGGCGGCGTCGCCTCCCCGCCCAGGACCAGCGCTCGCGCCGGAATCAGCGGTTCGATTCCCTGAGCGCTCGCCAGCGCTGCCAGATGCGACGGGACGATCTTCAAGAAGTCGATGCTGTGTTCGGTGAGGTACGCGGCCACAGCCGCCGGATCCGCCATCGCCTGCTCGTCCAGCACGTGCAACTCGCCGCCGGCCGCCAGCGCCGCGAACACCACCGTGTTCCCCAGGTCAGTTGCTTGCGCCTGTAGCAGCGCATACCGGCCGCCGCTCTCGGCGAACGCCAGACGGGAGGGCATCGCGGCCAGATAGTTCGCCAACCCGGCCTGAGTGACCTCCACGCCCTTCGGGCGACCCGTCGAACCCGACGTGTAGACGACGTATGCCAGGCTGTCGCGCGCCGAACGGAGTCGCGGAACGGCCGTCGGCGGCATTGCCAGCGCCGTCGCGGCCATCGCGTCGTCCACCACGACGGAGGCTCCGCTGTCCGAGAGCATGAACTCGATCCGCTCCGCCGGGTGTCCGGGATCGATGGGCAGATACGCCGCCCCGGCCTTCCAGACGCCGAGGATTCCCACCATCGTCCGCAAGCCTCGTGGAAGACGCAGACCCACCACGCTGTCCGCGCCGACACCGAGTGCGCACAGATGGTGAGCCAGCCGGTCGGCCTGGGCGTCCAGGTCGGCATAGCTCAGTTCCGCCCCGGAGCTCACCACCGCGACGGCGTCGGGGGTCCGGGCCACCTGAGCGGCAAAGGCCTCGAGGAACGTTGGAGGCGTCAACGGGCCGGTCGTGCCGTTCCATTCCGTCAGCACCCGTCGACACGTGTCGTCATCGACGATGTCGAGGGCGCCCAACGACGTCTCCGGTCCGCCGTCCAGCGCCGCTTCCAGCGCACCGGTCAGATTCGCCGCCGTCGAACGCATCATTTCGGCCACCATCGCGGCGTCGACGGAGACGACCGCGTCGACCGTGACGTCGAGCGACTCGCCGTCGTCGTCCACCGACACCGTCAGCGGATAGTTGTTGCGCGACCAGGTGGTGTCGGCGCGGATCCCCTCGTGGCCCTTCTCCGCGGACGAGTGGGTACCGTGCCGGTAGTTGAACAGGCAGGTGAACAGTGGAGTCCCGCCAGCAAGCCCGGCGGAGCGCTGCGCTGCGGCCAGCGACGCCTGCTCCCGCTCGAGCAGGTCTGCCAGCTGGACACGCATCCCAGCCGCCGCGCCCACCACACCGGTGCCGTCCAGCCGCACCCGTACTGGCAGGGTGTTGATGAACGGGCCCACGACCCGGTCCGCGCCCGCGCCCGCGCCCGCGCCCAGCCGGCCGGACAGCACGGTTCCGAACACCACGTCCGAGCGCCCGGACATCGCGGCCAGCGCCCGCGCCCAGGCGACGTGCAGCAGTACCGCGGCGCTCACCCCGAGCCGGCGTCCGACCTGCCGGATCCGCTCGCTGAGCTCCGGCCCCAGGCCGACGTGGCCGCGAACCGTGCCGCTCCCGTCGCCCAGGACGTCCAGCAGTCCGAACGGCGCTGTCGGCTCGTCCACGCCGGCCAGCAGCCCGGTGAAGAACAGCTCGTCGCCGAGCGGATCCCGGGCGGCGCGCGTGGTGCCCACGAACTCCCGGAACGGTAGCGGCTCGGCCAGCTCGGCCTCGCGCCCCGCCATGATCGCGAAGATCTCGGCGATGGCGGATTCCAGGCCGAGGTGGTCCTGCAGCAGGTGGTGCGCTCGGATCAGCAGCCACGCCCGACCGTCCGGGCCCGTCGTCGCCGATAGGTCAAGCAGCGGCGCCCGATGCAGATCCATGGTCGGTTCCGCTGTCGAGATCAATCGCTCGGCCGGATCGGCTCCGGAAACCGGGGCGACGTCGGCAACCCGGACCGTGGCGCGGCGCCACACGACCTGAACCGCCTCGTCGAGCCCGTCCCAGACGAGGGAAGTGCGGTAGATGTCGTGGCGGTCGACGACCAGCTGCACGGCTGCGGCGAAAGCGTCGAGCCGGGCCCGGTTGTCGAACTCCAGCACCGTACGCGACACGTACGCGTCCTCGTGGCCGTCTCCGGCGAGGAGGTGGTGAAAGAGCATTCCTTCCTGAAGCGGCGCAAGCGGGTAGATGTCGGCGATGTTGGCCGCGCCGCCGTCGACGCCGGCCGCGATCGCGTCGATCTGCTCCTGCGTCAGGTCGACGAGCGTCAGCATCTCCGGGGTGATCGCGGCGGCATCCGCCGGGATCAGGTTCGGCGGTACGACGACGGAATCGCGGCCCGCCGCTGCGGCCAGTCCCGCCACGGTCGGGGTGTCGAGCAGCGCGCGCACCGATACCGTCACTCCGCGCGAGCGCAGCACCTCCACCAGCCGAACGATGAGCAGCGAGTGCCCGCCGAGGGCGAAGAAGTCGTCGTCGACGCCCACCGAGTCCAGGCCGAGAACCTCGGCGAAGGCCTCGCACAGAAGTTCCTGATGCGGCGTGGCCGGGCTACGCAGTCCCGTGGCGGCACCGTAGTCGGGGACGGGCAGGGCTCGATGATCGAGCTTCCCATTCGGAGTGACCGGCAGCGCGTCGAGCACCACGACGGCCGAGGGCATCATGTAGCCGGGCAGCCGGGAGGCCACGGACGACCGGACGGATTCGACGAGGGCTGACTTAGCGGCGGCCAAGTGTTCGCCGGCGGTGGCCACAACGTATGCGACCAGACGCTTGTCCCCCAGCGTGTCCTCTCGGGCGATGACTGTGGCCTGCTCCACGCCGGGCACTGCAGCCACGACGGCCTGAACCTCGCCCGGTTCGATGCGGAACCCGCGGATCTTCACCTGCTTGTCCGCACGGCCCAGGAACATCAGACGGCCGTCGGGCGTCCACCGGGCCCGGTCACCGGTCCGGTACATCCGCTGCCCGGTGTCGAACGGGTTCGCCACGAACCGCTCGCCGGTCAGAGCCGCTTGCCCCAGGTAGCCGCGGGCCAGCCCCGCTCCGGCCACGTACAGCTCGCCAGCGACGCCCGGCGGCAGCGGCTTGAGGAACGCGTCCAGCACGAACACCTTGCTGTCGGACACCGCCCGCCCGATCGTCGGCTGCTCCCCGGGCGCCAGCGGCGCGCTCATCGTCGCGCACACGGTCGTCTCGGTGGGGCCGTAGGCGTTGATCAGCCGTCGACCCGACGACCACCGCTCGGCCACCTTGCTGTCCAGCGCCTCACCGGCCGAGACCACCGTCGACACTGACGCCAGCTCGCGCGGAGCCATCGCGGCCAGCACGGCTGGCGGCAGCGTCGCATGGGTCACCCCGAACCGGTCCGCAGTGGCCGCCAGCGCCGCACCAGGCAGCAGCTCCTCCGCGGACGCCACCACCAGGACAGCACCCGAACACAGCGTGACCAGCATCTCGGCCGCCGCCGCGTCGAACCCGACCGACGCGAACTGCAGCACGCGCGAGGCGCCGTCGATCCCGAACCGCTCGGCCTGGGCCGCGACCAGGGCGCCCACGCCGCGGTGCGAGACCGCCACGCCCTTCGGCCGCCCGGTGGAACCCGACGTGTAGATGACATATGCGAGCTGGTCCGGCGCCACCGCCGGCAAACGCACGGCCCCGTGCGCCGCATCGTCGGCGAGGACGGCTGCGGGAAGCTCATCGAGGACGTACACGGCCTCCGCGTCCGCCATCATGAACGCGACCCGGTCGGCAGGCAGCGCGGTGTCGACCGGCAGACACGCCGCACCCGACTTCAGCACGCCGAGGAGCGCCACCACCAGGTCGACGCCCCGCGGTAGGGCCGTCCCGATCACCCGGTCGGGGCCCGCGCCCTGCCCGATCAGGAACCGGGCCAGCCGGTCCGACCGCTCGTCCAACTCGCGATAGGTGACCTCGCCGCCAGCACCGACCAGCGCGACCGCGTCTGGCGTCCGCACCGCCTGCGCCCTGAACAGCTCCGGCACCGCTGCCACCGGCACCTCGGCGCCGGTGTCGTTCCACTGGGCCAGCACCTGGTCCAGCTCGGAGTCCCGCAGGATGTCGATCTCGCTCACCCGCGTCGCCGGATCATCGGCGAAGCACTCCAGCACCCGCTCGAGACGAGCCGCCAGGCCGTCGACCGTCTGCGGGTCGAACAAGTCCGCGGCGCCGTAGAGCGCACCGTGGATGCCGGCCGGGGCGCCGGAGTCGTCGAACGCCTGTCCCACCACGATGTCGAGATCGAACTTCACCTCCAGCAGGCCGACGTCGACGCGCTCGCTCCCGACGCGCGCCAGGTCCATGACGTTGGCGTCCACCGCGGCCGTGACCACGACCTGGATCAGCGGATTGCGGCCCGAGGCACGCCGAGGCGCAACCTCCTCGACGACGCGCTCGAAGGGCACGTCTTGATGGTCGAAGCCGGCCAGGGCGCGCTCCCGCACCCGGTCCATCACCACGGCCAGCGTTGGATCGCCGGAGAGATCGGTGCGCAGCACCAGGGTGTTGACGAAGAACCCGACGAGATCGTCGAGCGCCACGTCTGCGCGGCCGGCAGTCGGCACGCCGATCGGGATGTCCGTCCCGGCGCCCAGACGCGACAGCATGACCGCCACGGCGGCCTGGGCCAGCATGTAGAGAGTCACGCCGCGCGAGCGCGCCACTTCCAGGAGCCTGGCGTGCAGGTCTGCCGGGACGTCGAAGTCGCCACGATACCCGCGGCTGACCGGGGCGGCCGGACGCGATCGGTCGGTGGGGAGGTCGAGCTCGGCCGGGACGCCGGCCAGCGCCTCGCGCCAATACGCGAGCTGCCGGGACATCAGGCTCTCCGGGTCGTCCGCGGAGCCCAGAAGTTCCTGCTGCCAGACCGCGTAGTCCGCGTACTGGACGGGCAGGGTCTCCCACTCCGGAGACCGGCCATCGCTCCGGGCCGCGTAGGCGGTCTCGAAGTCGGTGCCGAGCACGCGCAGCGACCAGCCGTCGCAGGCGATGTGGTGCATGACTCCCACCAGGACGTGGGCGTTCGGCCCGAGGGCGAACAGGACCGCGCGGATCGGCAGCTCCCGGGCCAGGTCGAACTCGTGCCCGAGCACCACTTCGACGTCCCGCTCCAGGTCGGCCTCCGAGGTCTGGACGACCTCCAGCTCCCAGCCGGACTCGGCCAGCTCGACGACCCGCTGGTACGGCTCGCCGGCCACCGCCCCGAACATCGTCCGCAGCACCTCGTGTCGGGCCACGACGTCGTGCAGCGCGACACCGAGGGCGTCCCGGTCCACCGGCCCGTTCAGCCGCAGCGCCGCGGACACGTTGTAGGTGGTGCTCGGCCCGGTCAGCTGGTCGATGAACCACAGTCGGCGCTGCGAGTGGGACAGCGGGATCAGGTCGGGCCGCTCGCGAGCCTCCAGTCCGACCCGTGCCGGACCGGCAACGGCTGTGTGCGCCGTCAGACCGGCGACAGTGGGGTTCTCGAACAGAGTCCGGATGCTCACGTCGACCCCGAGGGCGGCACGGATCCTGGACACCAGGCGAACCGCCAGCAGCGAGTGCCCGCCGAGGCCGAAGAAGTCGTCGTCCACGCCGACCGAGGGCACGCCGAGCACCTCGGCGAACACCCCGCACAGCAGCTCTTCGCGTGGTGTGGACGGTGCCCGCCCGACAGTGAGCGTGTACTGCGGCGCCGGCAGGGCCCTGCGGTCCAGTTTCCCGTTGGGTGTCAGCGGCAGTGCGTCAAGCACGACGACCGCCGAGGGCACCATGTAGGCGGGAAGGCGTTCGGCCGCGAGCCGGCGGACGGAGCCTGCGAGCCCGGCGTCCGCGTCCCCGGCGTCCGCGTCCCCGGCGTCCGTGGCGTTCGACACCACGTACGCGACCAGCCGCTTGTCGCCGGGCATGTCCTCGCGGGCCACGACTGCGGCCTCGGCTACCCCGGGGTGCGCGGCCGCCACCGCCGCCACCTCGCCCGGCTCGATCCGGAAGCCGCGGATCTTCACCTGCTCGTCGGCGCGGCCCAGGAACATCAGCTGCCCGTCGGCAAGCCAGCGGGACCGGTCCCCGGTGCGATACATGCGCTCACCTGGAGCGCCGAACGGGCACGCCACGAACCGCTCGCCGGTCAGGCCGGGCCGGTTCCAGTAGCCGGACGCCACTCCGGCGCCGGCGATGAACAGGTCCCCGGCGACGCCGGCCGGCACCGGTCGCAGTGCACTGTCGAGCACGTAGACCCGAGTGTTCGCGATCGGCCGGCCGATCGGCGGCTCCCCGACGGCCACGACCGCCGGATCCACCGGCCCGGCCGTCGAATAGACCGTGGTCTCGGTCGGGCCGTAGAGGTTCGTCACCTCGCCGAGACCGGACAGCTCCAGCGCCAGGTGCCCCGGCACCGCTTCGCCGCCGACCAACACCCGCAGCGGCGGCAGCCCGGCGATGCCGTCGGGATGCTCGGCGAGCACGGCGCGCCACAGCGACGGCGTGGCCTGCAGCACCGTCACCCTGTGCCGGAACAGGAACCGCACCAGATCCACCGGGTCCAGGACGATGCGGCGGGCGGCCATGACGAGGCGCGCGCCGGTCAGCAGCGGGACGTAGAGTTCGGGCACCGCCATGTCGAAGGAGACGGTCGTGATCGCGAGCCAGGCGTCCTGCTCGGTCAACGGGAGCCGGTTGGTCATGTCGATCAGGAAGTTGACAAGGTTGCCCTGGGAGATCACGACGCCCTTGGGCCGTCCCGTCGATCCGGACGTGTAGATCGAGTATGCCGGAAGCACAGGTGACAGGGGCCCGCCGCGCTCGGCGTCGGTGAGCGGCACCGACGCCGTCAGCGCAAGCCCGGCCGCCACCTCCGACTCGTCCAGGCACAGCTGCGGCACGCCCACGTCGGGCAGTCCCCCGGCCGTCGCAAGGTCGGTCAGCACGAGGGCCGGCGTCGCGTCTTCCATGACGTACGCGATCCGCTCCGGCGGGTACTCCGCGTCGACCGGCACGTACGCGGCTCCGGCGCGCCAGACGCCGAGCAGCGCCACGAACAGTTCCACCGATCGTGGCAGCGCCACCACCACGCGCGATCCGCGCTCCACACCCCCGGAGATGAGCAGCCGGGCCATTCTGTTCGCGCGCGCGTCCAGTTCCGCGTAGGTGACCTCATCGGTCTCGGTCACCACGGCCGTCGAAGCCGGGGTGCGTGCGGCCTGCGCGGCGAACAGCTCCGAAACGGTCACGTCAGGCAGCTCCAGCGCGGTGTCGTTCCACCCGTGCAGGAGCCGGTTCGCCTCGGAGTCGTCGGTCACGGCGACGGCACCGACGCGCGCCGACGTGTCCGTGACCACCTGGTCGAGCACCCGGACGAAACGCTGGGCGAACTGTGTGACCGTCTCGGCGTCGAACAGGTCCGCGGCGCCGACGACCGCGCCGATCAGGCCGGCGGGATGTCCTGCGGCGTCGAACGCCTCGCGCATCGAGAAGTGCAAGTCGAATTTCGCCGCCTCGCTTGCGTCGGCATCCGGGGTGAAGCCGTCGAAGTCGATCCCCGGGAGGGCCAGTCCGGTCCGGCCGTGCTGCTGGATGGTGAGCATGACCTGGAACAGCGGGTGGCGGGACAGCGAGCGTTCCGGGGCCAGCTCCTCCACCAGGCGCTCGAACGGCACGTCCGGATGGTCCAGACCGGCCAGGCTCGTCCGGCGGATCCGGTCCAGCAGCTCGGCCATGGTCGGGTCGCCGGACAGGTCGGTCCGCAGCACCAGGGTGTTGACGAAGAACCCGACCAAGTCGTGCAGTCCCTCGTCGGTGCGGCCGGCGATCGCTGTCCCGATCGGGATGTCCTCGCCGGCGCCGAGCCGGGCCAGCAGGACCGCCAGGGCAGTCTGGAGCACCATGAACGGCGTCACCGCGTGCGCTCGGGCCACTTCGGTCAGCCGGACGTGCACGTCGGCGGGAACGGTGAACGACTCCGAGCGGCCGCGGTGCGAGGCCGCCGTCGGCCGGGCGCGGTCGACCGGCAGTTCCAGCTCTTCCGGAGCCCCGGACAAGGCGTCGCGCCAGTAGCCCAGCTGGCGGGTCAGGACGCTGTCGGGATCGTCCTCGGAGCCCAGCACGTCCTGCTGCCACAGCGCGAAGTCCGCGTACTGGACCGGCAGGTCGTGCCATGAGGGCGTCCGTCCGGCCGCCCTGGCGGTGTAGGCGGCCGAGACGTCGCGGGCCAGGACCTCCGCCGACCAGCCGTCGGAGGCGATGTGGTGCATGACGACCGCGAGGACGTGCTCATCCGCGCTGAGCGTGAACAGCCCTGCTCGCACCGGGAGCTCGGAGGACAGGTCGAACCGGTGCGCGGACAGCTCGGCGATGGCCCGCTCTGTGTCGGCCAAGGTGGCCTCGACGACCTCCACCGCCCATCCGGACTCGGACAGCTCTACGACGCGCTGGTACGGCTCACCGTCGATGACCTCGAACACCGTCCGCAGCACTTCGTGCCGCTCCACCACGTCCCGCAGGGCGGCCGCGAGCGCGGCGCAGTCCAGGTCACCGGACATACGCGTGACCGTCGGGATGTTGTAGGCCGCGTCGGTTCCCTCGGCCTGGCCGATGAACCACAGTCGGCGCTGCGCCGGCGACAGCGGGATCCGGTCAGGACGCTCCTGCCTCGTCAGCGCCGCCCTGACGTCGCCCTCCTGTGGCAAGTGGGCGATCAGTGCCGAGACCGTCGGAGCCTCGAACAGGGCCCTGATGCCGATATCGACGCCGAGGCCGGCGCGAATACGAACGGCCAGGCGCACGGCGAGCAGGGAGTGGCCGCCGAGCGCGAAGAAGTCGTCGTCGATGCCCACCGAGTCCAGGCCGAGGACGTCGGCGAACGCCCGGCAGAGCAGCTCCTCGCGGCGCGTGGAAGGCGGCCGCGAGCCGGCCGAGGCCGAGTGGGCCGGCGCTGGGAGGGCCTGCCGGTCCAGCTTCCCGTTGCGGGTCAACGGCAGCTCGTCGAGCACCACCACCGCCGACGGAACCATGTACTCCGGCAGCCGCTTCGCGGCGAAGGCCTGGACGGCGGCGGGATCGCAGGCGCCGTCGACTGCCACGACATAGGCGACGAGACGCAGGCCGCCGGGCGCGTCGTCGCGCGCGACGACCGCAGCCTGTTCGACGCCCGTCATGGCGGCCACCACGGCCTGCACCTCACCGGGCTCGATCCGGAACCCGCGGATCTTCACCTGCTCGTCGGCGCGGCCGAGGAACTCGACCTGCCCGTCGGGCAGCCATCGCACCCGGTCCCCGGTGCGGTACATCCGCTCCCCGGAAGCGAACGGACATGCGACGAAGCGCTCGCCGGTCAGCGCGGGCCGACTCGCATAGCCGCGTGCCAGCTGCACGCCGGCCAGGTACAGCTCGCCAGCGACGCCGGGCGGCACCGGTCGCAGATGCCTGTCGAGCACGTACACCCGCGTGTTGGCGACCGGTGCGCCGATGGGAACCGCGCCGGTGTCGGCCGGGTCGCATCGTCGAGCCGTGACTTCCACCGACGCCTCGGTCGGCCCGTACAGGTTGTCGAGCGCGGTGGCCGGCAGCAGCTCGAAGAACCGGTCTCGCAAACTGCCCGGCAGTGCCTCGCCCGAGCACACCACGCGCCGCAAGGTCCGACCGGCTGCCACTGCACCCGGATCGGCCAGGAACACCTCGAGCATCGACGGCACGAAGTGGGCGACTGACACCCGCTCGGACGCCATGAGGTCGGTCAGGTAAGCCGGGTCGCGGTGCCCGCCGGGCCGTGCCACGACCAGCGCTGCGCCGACCGTCAGGGGCCAGAACAGCTCCCACACCGACACGTCGAAGGCGAACGGGGTCTTGTGCAGCACCCTGTCGCCGGCTCCGAGGGCGTATCCGCTCCGCATCCACTCCAGCCGGTTCACGATCCCGGCATGCGGTACCACCACGCCCTTGGGCCGGCCCGTGGAGCCGGACGTGAACATCACATACGCCGGATTCGCCCCGATCACCGCCACGGCTGGTGCCGAGGCCGGCAGCGCGGCCAGTTCCGACTGCGCCGTGGCGTCGTCCATCACGACGCAATCCACGCCGGCCGACACAGAGTCCGCCCATGCGGCCGAGGTGACAACCCACCCCGCGGCGGCGGCGGACACCATCACCGCC
The DNA here is from genome assembly GCF_056435735.1 of Streptomyces sp. NPDC043878. NCBI lineage: Bacteria > Bacillati > Actinomycetota > Actinomycetes > Kitasatosporales > Streptomycetaceae > Streptomyces > Streptomyces sp. NPDC043878. The sequence goes on along the minus strand of NZ_JBWKDW010000027.1, from coordinate 110,152 downwards.
AGACGGTCGGCCGGGTTCTCGGGATCCAGCGGCAGATAGGCGCCGCCGGCCTTGAGCACACCCAGCACCGCCACCAGCAGGTCGGCGCCGCGCTGGAGGCAGACGCCCACCACGGACTCCGGTCCCACGCCACGGGCCATCAGCAGCCGCGCCAAACGGTTCGCGCGGGCATCCAGCTCCGCGTAGGACGTCTCAGCGCCTTCAAATATCACCGCCGGTGCGTCCGGGGTCCGCGCCGCCTGTGCGGCGAACATCTCCGGCAGCGTCCAGGCCGGGGTCTCAACCGCGGTGTCGTTCCAGTCGAGCGTCATCCGGCGACGCTCGGACTCATGCAGCACTGTCACGCTGCTGAGCCGCGACGAGGCGTCGCCGACCGTCTGTTCCACCACTCGCACGAAGCGTCGCGCGAACCAGACCACTGTCTCGCGATCGAACATGTCGGCCGCGCCGATCACCGCACCGCGCAGCCCGGCCGGGCTGCCATCGTGGGCGAACGTCTCGTGCACCGAGAACTCCAGGTCGAACTTCGCAGCCTGGTCGAACGTCGCGGCGGAGGAGAAAGCCGCCACTCGGGCGCCCTCCAGCTCGAGCCCGGGACCGTCTGGCTGCTGGACGTTCAGCATCACCTGGAACAGCGGGTGCCGGGACAGCGAACGCTCCGGGGCCAGCTCCTCCACCAGACGCTCGAACGGCACGTCCTGGTGGTCCAAGCCGGCCAGGCTGCCGTTCCAGACCCGGTCCAGCAGTTCGGCCACGGTCGGGTCGCCGGACAGGTCGGTCCGCAGCACCAGGGTGTTGACGAAGAACCCGACCAGGTCGTCGAGTCGCTCGTCGATCCGGCCGGCGACCGGTGAGCCGATGACAATGTCGGTGCCGGCGCCGAGTTTGCCGAGCAGCATCGCCAGCGCGGTCTGCAGCACGGTGAACGGTGTCACGCCTCGGGCCCGCGCGAGTTCCGCGAGACCGGCGTGCAGGTCGGCGGGGACGGCGAACTCGACACGGTGCCCCTCGTACGAGGCCACCGTCGGACGCGGCCGGTCGAAAGGAAGGTCCAGTTCGGTCGGGATCCCGGCCAGCTCCTGGCGCCAGTAGCCCATCTGCTCTGAGAGGACACTGTCCGGGTCGTCCTCCGAGCCCAGTACCTCCCGCTGCCACAACGCGAAGTCGGCGTACTGCACCGGCAGCGGTTCCCAGTCGGGCTTCCCGCCCTGCCGACGCGCCGAGTAGGCCTGGCCGAAATCCCGGGCCAGGATCCCGGAGGACCAGCCGTCGGAAGCGACGTGATGCACCACCACCGCCAGCACGTGATCGTCCGGGCCGCACGAGAACAGCACTGCGCGCACCGGTGTCTCGGCGGAGAGGTCGAAGCCGTGCGCGGCCACCGCCTCGACGGCCGCCGCCAGTTCCGTTCGGTGGACGTCGGCGGTCTCCAGGCCGCGGCCGACCTCGGACGGGTCGAGGATCCGCTGGTACGGCTCGCCGTCGACGACGTCGAACACGGTGCGCAGGACCTCGTGCCGCTCCAGGACGTCGCCGAAAGCGGCCGTCAGCGCGTCGCGGTCCACTTCCCCGGTCAGCCTGACGAGCACGGGAATGTTGTAGGTCGGGCTCGGCCCTTCCAACTGGTTCAGGAACCACAGACGACGCTGGGCGAAAGACAACGGGATCATCAGGACGACTCCTCCTGCCGGCGCATGGGCCGTAGCGCCGGTCTCGCCGGCTTCTGAGAATCGATGAGAGCAGCGAGTGCGGCCGCCGTGGGGTTCTGGAACAGAGTTCGGATTCCGAAGTCGACGCCGGCGGCATCGCGGATCCGGGCGGCCAGGCGCAGGGCGAGTAGCGAGTGGCCGCCGAGGGCGAAGAAGTCGTCGTCGACGCCGACCGAGGACAGGCCGAGGACTTCGGCGAAGGCTTGGCAGATTCGTGCTTCGCGCTCGTTGGACGGCCCACGCGAGGTGGTGGGCACCGTCGCCTCGGGGGCCGGCAGGGCATTGCGGTCGAGTTTGCCGTTCGCGGTCGTCGGCAGGGCGTCGAGCAGTACAACGGCCGTGGGGACCAGGTGGTCGGGCAGGCGTTGCGCTGCGTAGGCCCTGACCGAGGCGGTCAGGGCAGCGGGGTCGCCGGGCGCGTCGGCGACCACGTAGGCGACCAGGCGTTTGTCCCCCGGGACATCTTCGCGTGCGATGACCGCCGCTTGACCGACACCGGGCTGCGCCGCGAGGACCGAGGTGATCTCACCGGGCTCGATGCGGAACCCGCGGATCTTCACCTGCTCGTCGGCGCGGCCCAGGAACATCAACTGCCCGTCCAGGCGTCGGCGGGCCCGGTCGCCGGTGCGGTACATCCGCTCCCCGGCGGCGAACGGATTCGCGACGAACCGCTCACCGGTCGGACCGGGACGGCCGACGTAGCCGCGGGCGAGCTGGGCTCCGGCGATGTACAGCTCCCCGGCAACGCCCGGCGGTACCGGGGAGAGCCGGTCGTCGAGCACGTACAGCCGGGTTCCGGGGGTCGGGCGGCCGATCGGTACCGCCGTGGCCGGCACAGTCATCGCCGCGTTCACCGTGAAGGTGCAGCAACCGACGGTGGCCTCGGTGGGGCCGTACTCGTTCACGAGCGCGGCATCCGGTACGGCGGCCAGCAGATCGGCGACCGTGGCCGGAGGCAGTGCCTCCCCTCCGACGACCCAGCATCGGGCGGCGGATTCCAGCTCGGCGGCGCTCAGCATCCGGCCGACCACCGGCAGGTGTCCGGGTACCACCTTCGCCATTGCGAACCGGCCGCCCGCAGAGACCGTGTCGGCCAAGCCCTGCACGCCGCCTTCGACCGAGATCGTGATCGCGCCTCCGACCAGCAACGGCAGTACCAGGCTGGTCAGTGTCAGGTCGAACGCGACCGAGGAGTGCAGCACGGTTCCGCCGGCCAACGGGTACTCGCGCACCGCCCAGCCCGCGTAGGCCGCCAGAGCCCCGTGCGAAACCCCCACGCCCTTCGGCTGGCCCGTCGATCCCGAGGTGAAGATCACGTAGGCCAGCCCCCTCGCATCCGCCGCCAGCGCCGGTGCCCGGTCCGGACACGCCGCCACCGCGCGGGCCGTCGCCGGATCGTCCAGCGCGACGGTGACCACGCGGCCGGTCGGCAGTTCGTCCAAGACCTCGGAGACGCCCACCAGGACCGAGGCCCGGCAGTCCGCGATGAGAGTGCTGAGCCGTTCGACCGGATGCTCGACGTCCAGCGGCACCACTGCCCCGCCGGCCCGCCAGATCGCCCACACGGTCACGATCAGGTCCACGCCGCGCGGCAGGGCCGTCGCCACCGTCGTCTCCGGACCGACGCCCAACGCCCGCAACCGGTGCGCCAGCCGCGCCGAGCGCTCGTCCACCTGGGCATACGTCAGCCGCAGACCGTCGCACACGACGGCAACCGCGTCCGGCGTCCGAGCCGCCTGCGCCGCGAAGAGCTCCGGCACCGGCTCCGACGACCCGGCACCCGTGTCGTTCCACTCGGTCAGGACTCTGTGCCGTTCGGCGGGCTCCAGAATCGTCAGAGCGCCGATGCGCTGTGCGGGATCGGAGACCATCGCATCCAGCACAGCCACGAACCGGCGCGTCAGAGCATGTGCCGTCTCGACGTCGAAGAGGTCGGCCGAGTACGTCACGGCTCCGTGCAGACCGGCCGCAGCGCCCGACTCGTCGATGGTCTCCGTCACCGTCAGCGCCAGATCGAACTTCGCCGTCCCGGCGTCCCGGATCACGACGTCGGTGGTCATGCCGACCAGATCGAGTCTGGCCTCGGTGGTGTTCTGCACGGTCAGCATGACCTGGAACAGAGGGTGCCGGGCCAGCGAGCGCTCCGGCGCCAGGTCCTCCACGAGCTGCTCGAACGGCACGTCCTGGTGCTCGAGCGCGGACAGCCCGGCTTCCCGCACCCGCGCCAGCACCTCCAGGAAGTCGGGGTCGCCGGACAGGTCGGTACGCAGCACCAGGGTGTTGACGAAGAACCCGACCAGATCGTCCAGCGCCTCATCGGTGCGTCCGGCGACCGGGGAGCCGACCGGGATGTCGGTGCCGGCCCCCAGCTTGCAGAGCAGCACCGCCAGCGCCGCGTGCAGCACCATGAACATCGTCACGCCCTGCTGCCGGGCGAGCAGCGCCAGTCGGGCGTGCAGGTCCGCCGGGATCGCCAGCTCGACGTCGCCACCGCGATTCGACGTCACCGCCGGACGTGCCCGGTCGACAGGGAGCTCCAGTTCCTGCGGCAGGCCGGCGAGCGCCTCACGCCAATGCCTCAACTGCCGCGACAGGACGCTTTCCGGGTCGTACGGCGAACCCAGCACATCCCGCTGCCACAGCGCGAAGTCCGCGTACTGCACCGGCAGATCACCCCACTGCGGGACCTTCCCGGCGACCCGGGCGGCGTACGCCACCGACACGTCCCGAACCAGAACGGCCGCGGACCAGCCGTCGGAGGCGATGTGGTGCAGCACCACCACCAAGACGTGGTCGTCGCCGGAGGTGAGCAGCGATGCCCGAATCGGCAGGTCGACCGCCAGGTCGAACGGCTCGGCACCGGCCCGGGCGACTGCGGCTTCCAGCTGGTCGGCTTCGTCGAACACTGTGGTGGTCAGCCGCCAGTCGACGCTGTCGGCCGCAAGGATCAGCTGGGAAGGCTCGTCGTCGACGACGGGGAACATGGTCCGCAGGACTTCGTGACGGCCGATGACGTCCCGCAGCGCGGCGCCCAGCGCCTCCGGGTCGATCCGCCCGGACATGCGCAAGGCCACCGGGATGTTGTACGTCGAGGTCGGGCCTTCCAGCTGCCCAAGGAACCAGAGGCGGCCCTGCGCGAACGACAACGGCACCCGCGACGGACGATCCAGCGCCGTCAACGCCGTCCGCGCGGTACCCGACTGTCCCAACTGACCGGCGAGTGCCGAGACCGTCGGGTTCTGGAACACGGTCCTGAGACTGACTTCAACGCCCAGGACGGCCCGGATGCGGGATATGAGCCGCACTGCCAGCAGCGAGTGGCCGCCCAGGGCGAAGAAGTTGTCATCGACGCCGACTGCATCCAGACCGATCACGTCGGCGAACGCCCGGCACAACAGCTCCTCGTGCAGGGTGGCCGGCCCTCTCGATCCGGCCGAAGCCGAGTACTCGGGGACGGGCAGCGCGCGGCGGTCCAGTTTCCGGTTCACCGTCAGCGGGATCGCATCCAGCAGTACCAGGACCGACGGCACCATGTATTCCGGCAGTCGTTCCGCGGCGAACGCGCGTACCGCGGCCGGATCGCAGTCGCCGTCCGGGACCACATAGGCGACCAGGCGCTTGTCGCCCGGCGTGTCCTCCCGGACGATCACCGCAGCCTGGTCGACCGCGGGATGCGCGGACACCACCGCCCGCACCTCGCCGGGTTCGACGCGGATTCCCCGGATCTTGACTTGGTCGTCGGCCCGTCCGACGAACTCCATCGACCCCTCGTGGGTCCACCGGACCAGATCGCCGGTGCGGTACATGCGCCGGCCGAACCCGGCGAACGGGTTGGCCACGAACCGCTCCGCGGTCAGGCCAGCCTGCCGGAGATAGCCCCTGGCCAGCCCGATACCGGACAGATAGAGCTCTCCGACCGATCCCGGAGGCGTCGGGCGCAAGGCGTCGTCGAGTACGAACACTGCCGTGTTCGCCACCGGGCCGCCGATCAGCACCCGGGCGCTCGACGGATCGCAGCGCCACAGCGTGGCGTCCACCGTCGTCTCTGAAGGGCCGTAGGAGTTGAACATCACCCGGTCCGTGGACCAGGAGGCCATTACCTTCGTCGTCAGCGCCTCCCCGGCCGCGATCACCCGGACGGTGTTCGCCACCGTCGCCGCGTCGACCGAACTCAGGACGGCGGGCGGAAGGGTCGCCACGGAGATCGCCTGTTCCGTCAGGAAGCGCGCCAGCGGAGGGCCCAGACGAGCCTCGTCCGGGACCACGACCAACGCGGCCCCCTGCAGGAGGGCCATGACCCACTCCCAGCCGAAGGTGTCGAACCCCGCCGAGGCGAACTGGGCCACCCGGTCTGCGCCAGAGACACCTACCAGATCGGCGTGGCCGGCCGCCAAGGACGCAATGCCGGTGTGCGACACCGCGACGCCCACCGGCTGTCCGGTCGAGCCCGAGGTGTACACGATGTAGGCGGTGTGGGCCGGAAGCAGAGCGTCCAACCGGTCCACGTCCGTGACCGGATCCGCCGCGAACCGCGAGACGTCCACTCCGTCCAACAGCAGCGTCGGCGCGTCCGACGGCAGGACATCGACGCAGTCCTGCGCGGCCAGCACCACCACCGGCGCCACGTCGGCCAGCACGAGGGCCACGCGCTGCGACCGGTACGCCGGGTCGATCACGGTGTACGCGCCACCGCACTTGAGCACCGCCAGCAGCGCCACCACCAGATCCAGGCCGCGCGGCAGGCACAATGCGACCGTCCGGTCGGGGCCGACACCCAGACTGATCAGGAACCTGGCCAGACGGTTCGAGCGGGCATCGAGCTGCGCGTACGTCAGCTCCTGACCGCCGGCCGTGACCGCGACCGCCTCCGGCCGCCGGGCCGCCTGCGCCGCGAACAGCTCCGGCACGGTGGCCGCGGGCACGTCGGCGTCGGTGGCGTTCCAGTCGACCAGGATCCGTTCGAGCTCGGAGTCCGCGAGCAGTTCCACGGCGCTGACCCGCGTCGAGGTGTCCTGCGCCATGCCCTCGAGCACGCGCACGAACCGTTCCGCCAGCTGCCCCACCGTGCCCGGCTCGAAGAGATCGGCCTCGCCGATCACCCCGCCGCGCAGCCCCGCCGGACGGCCGTCGGCGTCGAACGCCTCCTCCACCGTCACGTCCAGGTCGAACTTCGCCGCCGCGTATCGGACGGCTTGGGCCCGCGCGCCCGGCAGCCGCAAGCCGTTCTGGGCGCTGTTCTGCAGCGTCAGCATCACCTGGAACAGCGGGTGCCGGGACAGGGAGCGCTCCGGCGCCAGTTCCTCGACGAGGCGCTCGAACGGCACGTCCTGGTGGTCGAACCCGGCCAGCGCCGTGTCCCGCACGCGGTCCAGCACCTCGGTCAGCGTGGGGTCCCCGGACAGGTCGGTACGCAGCACCAAGGTGTTGATGAAGAACCCGACCAGGTCGTCCAGCGCGGCGTCCACGCGCCCGGCCGTGGCGACGCCGATCGGGATGTCGGTGCCGGCGCCGAGCCGGGACAGCAGGACCGCCAGAGCGGTCTGCAGCACCATGAACGACGTCACGCCCCGCGATCGAGCGAGATCCGCCAGGCTGGCATGCACATCGGCAGAGACTTCGAAAGCCGACGAGTGCCCCCGCTGTGAGGGCATCGGCTGCCGCTGCCGGTCGACCGGCAGCGGCAGCTCCACCGGAGAGCCGGCCAGCGCCTGGCGCCAATAGTCCACCTGCCGGGACACCAAGCTGTCCGGGTCGTCGTCCGAGCCCAGCAACTCCCGCTGCCACACCGCGAAGTCCGCGTACTGCACAGGCAACTGCTCCCAGGTCGGAGCCTCGCCCCGACAGCGCGCCGCGTAGGCCTCGCTGAAGTCCCGGGTCAGGACCGCCGCCGACCAACCGTCCGAGGCGATGTGGTGGAGCACGACCGCCAGCACGTACTCGTCGTCGCCGAGTGCGAACAGCACCGCGCGCACCGGCACTTCGGACGAGACGTCGAACGGATGGGCGGCCACCGCTTCGACGCCCAGCTCCACCGTGGCCGACGAGGCCTCGACGACCTCGAGGATCCGTTCGGCCTCGGCCGACGCCAGCACCCGCTGGCACGGCTCGCCGTCGACGACCTGGAACACCGTGCGCAGGACCTCGTGCCGCTCCAGGACGTCGCCGAAAGCGGCTGCCAGCGCGTCGCGGTCCAGGTCTCCCGACAGCCGGCTGACCATCGGGATGTTGTAGGTCGGACCAGGGCCGTCCAACTGGGTCAGGAACCACAGCCGTCGCTGCGCGAACGACAGCGGCACCCGCTCCGGGAGCGCGCGCGCCGTCAACGCCACGCGGGCCGGGCCGGCCTGCTCCAGACGGGCTGCCAGTGTGGCCACCGTCGGGTAGTCGAACAGAGTGCGGACCGTGACCTCGATGCCGAGCACGACCCGGATCCGCGAGACCAGGCGCACCGCGAGCAGCGAGTGGCCGCCCAGGGCGAAGAAGTCGTCGTCGACCCCGACCGAGTCCCGGCCGACCGCTTCAGCGAAGACCTGGCACAGCAGCTCCTCGCGGAGCGTCGACGGCACCCGCGAGCGGGAGACGGCGCGGTCGAGAGCCGGCAGTGCTCTGCGGTCGAGTTTGCCGTTCGCGGTCAGCGGGAGGGCGTCCAGCGCCGCCACTGCCGACGGCACCATGTACTCCGGCAGACGCTGTCCGGCGAATGCCCTCACCGACGCGGCCAGGGAGTCGGCGTCGGCGATGTCGGCGGGGACCACGTAGGCGGTCAAGCTGCCGTCGTCGGCAACCACGGCAGCCTGGGACACCCCCGGGCACGTGGCGAGCACCGCCGCGACCTCGCCGGGCTCGACCCGGAAGCCGCGGACCTTCACCTGATCGTCCGCCCGGCCAAGGATCTGTATTCGACCGTCACCCAGCCACCGCGCCAGGTCCCCGGTCCGATACATCCGCTCACCAGTGGCGAACGGGCAGGCCACGAACCGCCCGCCGGTCAGAGCACTGCGACCCATGTAGCCGCGCGCCAGCTGGACACCGGCGACGTACAACTCGCCCGCGACCCCGGGCGGAACCGGACGCAGCCCCGCATCCAGCACGAACACCCTCGTTCCGGCCACGGCCGTCCCTGCCGGGACCCGTCCCGTGGCCACGTCGTGCGCGTCGAACGGCCCGGCCAGCACACCGATCGTGGCCTCCGTCGGCCCGTAGTGGTTGACCATCGCACGGTCGCCGGCCGCCGCGAGCAGCTGTCCGGCCAGCGCCGGAGAGGTCGCTTCGCCGCCCAGTACCAGCGCCCGCGCCGGAAGCAACGGCTCCACGCCGTCGGCGCTCGACAACGCTGCCAGGTGCGACGGGACGATCTTCAAGAAATCGATTCCGTGCTCGGCGAGATACGCGGCCACAGCCCCCGGATCCGTCACCGCCTCCTCATCCAATACGTGCAACTCACCGCCGGCCGCCAACGCCGCGAACACCACCGTGTTCCCCAAATCGGTAGCCTGTGCCTGCAACAGCGCATACCGGCCGCCACACCCAGCAAACGCCAACCGATTCGGCATCGAGCCCAGATAACTTGCCAACCCGGCCTGAGTGACCCCCACACCCTTCGGACGCCCCGTCGAACCCGACGTGTAGATCACGTAAGCCAGGTTGTCGCGCCACGACCGCGGCAGTCCTGCAGCCATGGGACCCGCGGCGAGCATCGCGGCCGTGGCCGGATCGTCGACAGCGACGCTCAGCATCCGACCGACCGGCAGCTCGTCCACGAGTTCGGTGGTGCCGACCAGAATCGACGCACGGCTGTCGGAGAGCATGAACGCGATGCGCTCAGCCGGAAGACCGGCGTCGATGGGCAGATAGGCGGCCCCTGCTTTCCAGACGGCGAGGATCCCGACCACCGTCTGCGGGCCGCGCGGAAGGCACAGGCCCACCACACTGTCCGGGCCGACACCGAGTCCGCGCAGGTGATGAGCCAGTCGACCGGCCTGCTCGTCGAGGCCCGCGTACGTCAGCCGGCCTTCGGAACTCACCACGGCGAGCGCGTCGGGTGTCCGGGCCACCTGTGCGGCGAAGATCTCGGGGAACGTGGGAGGTGTCTCCGACGGTGCCGTACCGCTCCATTCGCTCAGGACCCTGCGGCGCTCGGCGTCGTCGAGGACGTCCACCTCTCGCAGGCGCGTGTCCGGGGCCGCCGTCACCGTGTCGAGAACCCGTGTCAGGCGGCTCGCGAACTGGTCGGCGAACGCTTGGTCGAACAGGTCGGAGGCGGCGGTGATCACGCCGCGCAGTCCCGCAGGGGCACCGCCGTCGTCGAAGGTCTCGGTGAGCAGGACGTCGAGGTCGAACTTGACTGCGGGCCGGCCGGCCGCCTCCACACCGGCGGCCAGGCCCGGCAGTGCCGGGTCCGCACCGGCGTCCTGCATGGTGAGGATGATCTGAAACAGCGGGTGCCGGCCCGGCGACCGCTCCGGCGCCAGTTCCTCGACGAGGCGCTCGAACGGCACGTCCTGGTAGTCCAGGCCGGCCAGCGTCGTCGCCCGGACCCGGTCCAGCACCTCGGCCATGGTCGGGTCCCCGGACAGGTCGGTGCGCAGCACCAGAGTGTTGATGAAACAGCCGACAAGGTCGTCCAGGGCGGCGTCCGCGCGGCCGGCGACCGCCGACCCGATGGGGATGTCGGTGCCGGCGCCCAGCCGGGACAGCAGCACCGCCAGGGCGGTCTGCACCACCATGAACACTGTGGCATGCCGGTCCCGTGCTGTCGCCGCCAGCCGGGCGTGGAGATCGGCCGACACCTGGAACGGCGCGCTGTGGCCGTGGTGGGAAGCGTTCGCCGGGCGCGGACGATCGGTCGGCAGTACGAGTTCGGTCGGCGCACCGGCCAGGGCGGCACGCCAGTAGGCGACCTGCTGGGAGATCAGACTGTCGGGTTCGTCTTCGGACCCGAGCATCTCGCGCTGCCACAAGGCGTAGTCCGCGTACTGCACCGGCAGTGGGGACCAATCAGGGGCACGACCCTGGCGGCGAGCGGCGTAGGCGTCTGCAAGGTCCCGGGCCAGAGGTCCGGTGGACAAGCCGTCGGAAGCGATGTGGTGGACGACCGCCATGAGGACGTGTTCCTCCGCGCCGAGCGCGAAGAGGTGGGCTCGCACCGGTAGGTCGGTCGACAGGTCGAAGGGGCGGCGCGCCTGGCCGGAGACGGCTTCCGGCAGCAGCGCCTCGGTGATCTCGACGACCTCTGGTTCCCACTGGGCGTCATTGAGGTCCAGGACGTGTTGCCAGGGCTCGCCGTCCGCCACGGCGAGGACAGTCCGCAGCACTTCGTGGCGTTGGAGGACGTCGCCGAGCGCGGCCCGCAGCGCGGCGCGGTCCAGCGGTCCGGACAGCCGCAGCAGCATGGGGATGTTGTAGGTGGGAGTCGGGCCGTCCATCTGGCTCAGGAACCAGAGGCGGCGCTGCTCGAAGGACAGCGGGGTCCGCTCCGGATGCGGTCGGGCCACCAGCGCGGGCCTGGCGGCGCCGATGTCGGCACCGGACAGAACGGCCGCCAGCCCGGCGACCGTCGGGTGCTCGAACAGGGTCCTGATGCGGATGTGGACGCCGAGCCCGGAGCGGATCGCGCTGAGCAGCCGGACCGCCGACAGGGAGTGGCCTCCCAAGGCGAAGAAGTCGTCGTCGACACTGACCGAGGGCACGCCTAGCACCTTGGCGAACACCCCGCACAGGAGCTGTTCGCGCGCCGTGGCCGGGCGTCGTCCGGGTGCCACCGCCTCGTGACGGGGAGCCGGCAGTGCTTTGAGATCCAGCTTGCCGTTCGGCGTCAGCGGCAGTACGTCGAGCACGACGATCGCCGAGGGCACCAGATGACCGGGCAAGTGTTCGGCCGCGTGGTCGCGGACCGCTGCGTCGATGCCTTCGCCGCTGGAGCCGACGGGTACGACGTAGGCGACGAGCCGCACCTCGCCGGTGTCGGTCCGGGCGACGACCGCCGCGTCGCTGACGTCCGGGTGGCAGACGACCACCGCGCGCACCTCGCCGGGCTCTATCCGGAAGCCCCGGATCTTGACCTGGTCGTCGCTCCGTCCCTGGAAGACCAGTCGGCCGTCGTTGATCCGCCGCGCGAGATCGCCGGTGCGGTACATCCGCTCACCGCAGCGGAACGGGTCCGCGACGAACCGGCAGGCGCTCAGTCCCGACCGCCCGAGGTAGCCGCGGGCCAGGCCGGCGCCGCCGACGTACATCTCGCCCACGGCACCGTGCGGGACCGGCTCCAGATTGTCGTCGAGCACGTAGACGCGGTAGTTCGCCAAGGGCACGCCGATGACGCTGCCCGCTGAGTCCGGCTCGGAGCCGAGCTCGGTGAACGTGACGTGGACGGTCGTCTCGGTGATCCCGTACATGTTGATCAATCGCGGTCCGGTCGCGCCGAACCGGGACCACCACGGACCCAGCCGGCCCGGGTCCAGGGCCTCGCCGCCGAAGACCACGGCCCGCAGCCGTGGAAGCTGGTCCGGGCGGTGCTCCAGCTCGTCCATGAGCTGGTAGAACGCCAACGGCGTCTGGCTCAGCACACTGACGCGCTCGCGTTCCAGCAGCGTCACGAACTGCTCGGGGAAACGGGCCGTGTCCGACGGCACCACCACGACCCGGCCGCCGTACAGCAGCGCACCCCAGGTCTCCCACACCGAGAAGTCGAAGGCAAACGAGTGGAAGCAGCTCCACACGTCATCGGCCGTCGGCGCCACGACCGCCTCGGCGGCGGCGAACATCGAGACCGCGCTGCGGTGGGTCACCGCGACGCCCTTGGGCTCGCCGGTCGAACCGGAGGTGTAGATGACATAGGCGGGATGGTCTGGCAGGCACTGCGCCAACGTGTCCGTCGCGAGCTGGTCATAGACGTCCTCCAGCAGCAGCACCGGGACGTCGTCCTCACTCACCGCCGCCGCGACAGCCGCAGCCGTCCGCGACGTCAGCACGCCGACAGCACCGGAATCGCGCAGCGTGTAGGCGATCCGATCGGCGGGATACGACGGGTCGACCGGCAGATACGCCGCGCCGGACTTCACAACGGCGACCATGGCCACTATGAGTTCGGCCGAGCGCGGGAGCAGCAGGCCGACCACGGACTCCGGGCCCGCTCCCCAGGCGGCCAGGCATCGTGCCAGCCGGTCGGCGCGCTCGTCCAGTTCGGCGTAGGTCAGCTCCACGCCGTCGCAGGCCACTGCCACAGCGTTCGGAGTCCGCGCCACCTGCGCGGCGAACAGGTGGGCGAGTGTGGCGTCCGGCCTCGTCGCCGCCGCACCGTCCGCCTCGGCGAGCAGCGCCTGCCGTGCAGCGCCGTCCAGCACCCGGACCGCGGAGAGTGGCGCGTCCACACCGCCGTCACAGCTCTGTTCGAGGGCCGCGACCAGATTTTCGATCGTGGCCCGGAACAGCCGGCCGACCTCCACCGGGTCGATCGGGGCGACTCCGTCGACGGTCAGCCCGATCGTCTCGCCACGGTCGTCCACGGAGACGGTCAGCGGGTAGTTCGACCTCGACCAGGCGTAAGCGGTCCGGACCCCCTCGGGGTCGCCGAGACCCGGGACCGCCGAGTCGTCGTCAGCGTGCCGGTAGTTGAGGATCGCCGTGAACAGCGGGACGTTGCCCGGCAGGCCCGCGGCCTGCTGGACCGCGGCCAGGGAGGCGTGCTCGTGATCGAGCAGTTCGGCGAGCCGGGAACGCACCTCGCCCACGGCGGCCGTCGCGCCGAGCCCGTCCAGCCGGACACGCACCGGCAGGGTGTTGAGGAAGGGCCCGACCGCGCGGCCGGCCGAGGTCCCGGAACTGCTCCGGCCGAACAGGACGGTGCCGAACACCACGTCGGTGCGGTCGGAGACGGCGGCCAGCAGCCGGGCCCACGCAACGTGCAGCACGGTCGCGGGGCTGGCCTTGAGCCGCCGTGCGACGGCGGCGATCCGACCGGTCAGGTCCGGTCCCAGATCCAGGCTCTCCTGCGCGGCGTCGGCTCCGCTGTGGACGTCGAGAACTCCGTACGGGGCGGTCGTCCCGTCGACGCCGGACAGCACCTCGGCGAAGTAGCGCTCGTGACGGTCGCCGTCGGCGCCGGCGCGGGCCTCGGTGACGAACTCCCGGAACGGCAACGGCCTCGGGAGCTGATCGGCGGCGGCTCCGGAGAGCAGGGCGTTGATCTCGGCGAGCGCCGCCTCCATGCCCAAGTGGTCGAGGACCACGTGGTGGACACGGATCAGGGCCCACCAGCGCTGGCCGTCCGGGTCGGCCGCTGCGGCGACGTCCATGATCGGAGCGCGGGTCAGGTCCAGAGCCGGTGGGGCCGAGCGCAGCAGCTGCTCGACGGGATCGGCATCGGAATCCAGGACGACCTCGGCGACCGGCAGTTCGACATTCCGCCAGACGACCTGGACCCCTTCCGGCAGGCCCTGCCAGAAGATCGACGTCCGGTAGATGTCGTGCCGGGCGACCACCTGTCGCAGTGCTGCGAGAAAGGCGTCGAGGCGGTCGCGGGAGTCGAGCTCCAGGACCATGGGCTGGGCGTAGACGTCGGTCTGTCCGTCGTCGGCGAACAGGTGGTGGAACAGGAGGCCTTCCTGTAGCGGTGCGAGCGGGTAGATGTCCGCGACGTTGGCGGCGCCGCCGTCGACCGTTGCGGTGATCGCGTCGATCTGCTCCTGGGTCAGCTCGACCAGGGGCAGCATGTCCGGGGTGACGCGGGTGGCGTCCGCCGGGATCAGGTTCGGGGGCACGACGACGGTCTCAGCGCCGACGGCGACCGAGAGCCCGGCGACGGTCGGGGCCTGCAGGAGCGCGCGCACGGTCACCGAAACGCCGCGCTCTCGCAGCCGCTCGACGAGCGACACGGCGAGCAGCGAGTGGCCGCCGAGAGCGAAGAAGTCGTCGTCGACGCCGACCGAGGGCACGCCAAGCACCTCGGCGAAGGCGGCGCACATCAGCTCTTCGCGGCGCGTCGACGGGGCGCGCGAGCCGACCGGTGCGGAGAGCTCCGGGGCCGGCAGGGCTCGACGATCCAGCTTCCCGTTCGCGGTCAGCGGCAGGGCGTCCAGAACCACCACGGCGGCGGGAACCATGTACTCCGGCAGCCGCTCTGCCGCGAACTCCCGGACGGCGTCGGGATCACACTCATCGTCGGGGACGACGTAGGCGACCAGGCGCCGGTCCGCGGGGGCGTCCTCTCGGGCGACGACCGTCGCCTGTGCGACGCCGGGACCCGTGGCGATCACCGCCGCGACCTCGCCGGGCTCGATCCGGTACCCGCGGATCTTCACCTGCTCGTCGGCGCGGCCCAGAAAGTCCAGCTGTCCGTCGGGCATCCAGCGGGCGCGGTCGCCGGTGCGGTACATCCGCCTGCCCGGGACGAACGGGCACGCCACGAACCGCTCACCGGTCAAGCCCGGCCGGCCGACATATCCTCGAGCCAGCTGCGTGCCGGCGATGTACAGCTCACCGGCGACGCCAGGCGGCGCCGGCGCCAGGGAGGCGTCGAGCACGAACAACTGCGTTCCCGGGCTCGGCCGCCCGATCGGCACCTCGGCGCCCAGCGCGGTGTCGGAGCCGGCTGTGAACGTGCAGCAGCCGACCGTGGCCTCGGTGGGACCGTACTCGTTGACGACAACCGACGCCGGGGAGGCCGCCAGCAGCTCGGCCACCACGGCGGGCGGGAGTGCCTCGCCACCGACGACCCAACATGCGGCGGCGTCCCGAAGCCCCGCGCCCACCATCTGCCCGAGTATCGGCAGGTGGCCCGGAACCACCTTCACCACGCCGAAGCGGGCACCGCCCCGGATGAGGTCGGCGAGGCCTGACACACCGCCCTCGCCGGAGACCGTCACCGAACCGCCGGCCAGCATCGGCAACACCAGGCTGGTCACGGTCAGGTCGAACGCCGCCGACGAGTGCAGGGGCGCTCCCCGGTCCAAGGGGTACTCGCTCAAGGCCCATGCCGCATAGGCCGCCAGCGCGCCATGTGAGACTCCCACGCCCTTCGGTCGGCCCGTCGACCCCGAGGTGAAGATCACGTAGGCCAGGCTCCCCGGGTGCGCGACGGCCCACGGCACGGTCTCGCCGACCTCGGGGAGCGGGTCCTCGACCGCCACCGTCACAGTCCGGCCGGCGGGCAGCTCGTCCAGCACCTCGTCGGGGCCGAGCACCACCGAGGCCCGGCAGCCGGCGATCAGGGCACCCAGTCGCTCGACCGGATGCGCCACGTCCAACAGGGCCACCGCCCCGCCGGCCCGCCAGACCGCCCAGACGGCGACCAGGAGGTCCACCGATCGCGGCAGGACGATCGCGATGACCGACTCCGGACCGACGCCCAGGCCGATCAGGCGATGGGCCAGACGGTTAACCCGCGCGTCCAGTGCCGCGTACGACAGCTCCACACCGTCGCAGACCACTGCGAGCGCGTCCGGCGTGAGCGCGACCTGCGCGGCGAACAGCTCCGGAGCCGGAAGCGACAGCCCGTCCGCCCCGCCTCCGGCCCAGTCGGCCAGGGTCCGGCGACGGTCCGCGCCGAGCACTTCGATCGCGGCCAGCGGCACCTCCGGCCCGCCCTCCAGCGCCGACGTCAGGTTACGCAGCGCCGTGAGCAGCATTCCGCACACCATCGCGGCGTCGAAAGGAGCCGCCACGTCCACCGCCACGGAGAAGTCGCCGCCGCTGTCGTCGACCACGACCGACAGCGGGTAGTTCGTCCGCTCCCGGAAACGGGCCACCTCGACGCCGGGGATCCCTATCTCCATGGACTCGGGCTTGAAGCCGTCGTCCGTGTTGTGGCGGTAGTTGAGAATCGAGGTGAACAGCGGCATCCCGACCGGCACGTCGCTGGCCTGCTGGGCCACCGACAGCGGGGCGTGTTCGTGATCGATCAGCCCGGCGAGTTGGACGCGCAGGTCCAGGATCGCCCGCTGCGCCGACAGCGCGCCGGTGCGGACCCGCACCGGCAGGGTGTTGAGGAATGGTCCCGGCACCCGCGCGGCTTGCAGACCGGTGTTCATCCGGCCCAGCAGGACGGTACCGAACACCACGTCATCCCGGCCTGACAGCACGGCCACGACCCGAGCCCACGCCACGTGGAACAGCACCGCCGGACTGACGCCCAACCGGTGCGCGGCCGCCCTCACGGGATCGGACAAGTCCGCCCCGGCGCGAGTCCCGGCCCAGACCGTCGCCGCTCCCTCGTCACGGACGTCCAGCAGGCCGAACGGCGCCGTCGGCTCGTCGACGCCGACGAGCAGCGCGGCGAAATGCCGACTGTGCGCCGCGGGATCCACGGTGCCCCGGATCTCGGCGACGAACTGGCGGAACGGCAGCGGATCGGCCGGCGCGGACGAGTCTCCGGCCATGATCGCGCGAACCTCGGCGAGGGCCGCGGCGAGACCGAGGTGGTCGAGGATCACGTGGTGGACCCGGAGCAGGGCCCAGCGCCGGAGGCCGTCCGGATCCACGGCGACGTGCAGGTCGAGCAGCGGTGCGCGCTGAAAGTCCATCGCCATTCCCGCCGCCGCTGTCAGGGCGTCCTCCGGATCCGCGTCCGCAGCCAGCGGCACCTCCGTCAGCCGCAGGCGGGCGCGGCACCGGACGACTTGGACCGGCTGTGGCAGATTCTCCCAGGCCAGGGACGTACGGTAGATGTCGTGTCGGTCGACCACCTGCTGAAAGGCGGCGACGAACGCGTCCCATCGCTCACCCGACTCGAAGACGAGAACGGCCTGGGACAGGTACGCGTCGGGACGCTCGTCGTCGGCGAGCAGGTGGTGGAACAGCATCCCTTCCTGCAGCGGTGTCAGGGGGTAGATGTCCGCGATCTCGGCCGCGCCGCCGTCGATGCTCGACACGACCGCGTCGATCTGCGGCTGGGTCAACTCCGTCAGCGTGAGCATGTCGGGGGTGATGGCAGTCGCGTCCGCCGGGATCAGGTTGGGCGGGACGACGACCCGGTCCCGGCCGGCCGAGGCCGCCAGGCCCCTCGCCGTCGGCCTCTCGAATAGGGTCCGCATGTCGACCGACATCCCCGCCGATCGGAGCCGCCCAGCCAGGTGCACGGCCAGCAGGGAATGCCCGCCCAGGGCGAAGAAGTCGTCGTCGACGCCGACCGCCGGGAGGCCGAGCACCTCGGCGAAAGCCGCGCACAGCAGTTCCTCGCGCGGCGTGGATGGCGCGATCAGCCCGGCTGCGGCCGAGAAGTCGGGCGCGGGCAAAGCTCTGCGGTCCAGCTTGCCGTTGGCCATGACCGGCAGTTCGTCGAGGACCAGGACCGCCGACGGAACCATGTATTCCGGCAGCCCCTTCGCGGCGCGCGATCGCACGGCTTCGGCGAGATCCGCGCCGTTGGCATTGTCGCCGCCGTCCGGGACGACGTACGCGACCAGGCGCATGCTCCCGGAGCCGGCCTCGAGCGCGAGGACTGCGGCCTGGCCGACGCCCGGCGTCGCGGCCACCGCGGCCCGGACCTCGGCGGGTTCGATCCGGAAGCCGCGGATCTTCACCTGCTCGTCCGCGCGGCCCAGGAACACCAGACGGCCGTCCACCCAGCGGACCCGGTCGCCAGTGCGGTACATCCGCTCTCCGGGGACGAAGGGGCACGCCACGAACCGTTCGGCGGTCAGGTCCGGGCGCTGGACATAGCCGCGGGCCAACTGCACCCCGGCCAGGTACAGCTCCCCTTCGACGCCGTCCGGTAACAGCTGCAGGTGCGGGTCCAGGACGAACACCCGCGTGTTGGAGACAGGCACGCCGATCGGCACGACGGGTCCGTCCGACGGGTCGCAACGATGCGCCGTGACGTCCACGGAAACTTCGGTGGGACCATACAGATTGGACAGCCCGACGCCCGGCAGGGCCGCAAAGAACTGGTCCCGCGTGCCGGCGAACAGCGCCTCGCCCGAGCAGACCACCCGACGCAGCACGCTACCGACGCCCGGGCATGCCGGGTCGGCGAGGAACACGTCCAGCATCGACGGCACGAAGTGCGCCGTCGTCACCCGCTCGCGCAGTATGAGCTCGGCCATGTACCCCGGATCGCGGTGGCCGCCGGGCCGGGCCACCACCAGCGCCGCGCCGGTGACCAGGGGCCAGAAGAGCTCCCAAACCGAGACATCGAACCCGAACGGCGTCTTGTGCAGCACCCGGTCCTCGGCACGCAGACCGAACTCGTCCTGCATCCACAACAGGCGGTTCACGATGCCAGCGTGCGACACCGCCACGCCTTTGGGCCGGCCTGTCGAACCGGAGGTGTAGATCACGTAGGCCGGATGGCCGCCGGCGACCGGGACACCGGGATCAGAGCCCGGCGACGTGATGAGTTCCGCGGCTGTCCTCGGCTCGTCCAGCACCACCGGCTCCACACCGTCCGGTACCGCATCCTCGCAGGCCTGCGAGGTCACCACCCATGCCGCACCGGCGTCGGCGACCATGACCGCGACACGCTCGGCGGGCAGGCCCGGATCCAGCGGCAGGTAAGCGCCGCCCGCCTTGAGCACACCCAGGAGCGCGACCACCGTCTCCGCCGATCGCGGCAGGCACACTCCGATCACCGACTCGGGCCGCACGCCCTGCGCCCTCAGAGCCCACGCCAGCCGGTTCGCCCGGGTGTCCAGCTCCGCGTAGGAGATCTCGGCGCCCTCGAACACCACCGCCGTCGCGTTCGGAGTGCGTGCCGCTTGAGCGGCGAACAGCTCAGGCAGTGTCGCCGACGGCATTTCGGTCGCCGCGCCGTTCCAGTCGCGGAGCAGGGTCTGCGCCTCGTCCTCGCCAATCAGCCGAGCCCGGCCGATCGGCTCGTCCGGCGCCGCACCGGCCAACCAGTCCAGAACCCGCCGGAAACGCTCGGACACCTTGGCGCCGTCTCCGGTCGTACGCAGGTCAGGGTTCGTCACGGCGCCGACGCGCAGCCCGGCGCCTGCCAGCGCCGGGTAGACGTCGATCCGCAGGTCGTCGGCCGGGCCGCTGGCCAGGGCGGTGCGGACAGTGGTGCAGTCGCCGAAGAGGAGCGGGCGCTGGTCGGAGACCACGTTGACAACCAGCGGGCACAGCGGTGCCGCGCCGACCAGTTTCAGGTCGGCGAGGATGTCCCTGTGCTGATAGCGCTGGTGGCGCAGTCCTCGCAGTACCGCCGAGGAGACCTGCTTGACGAGGCCCGCGGCCGAGGTCTCAGGGGTGAGCCGGAGTCGGACCGGCATGATGTTCGCGGTCATGCCAGGGATGCCGAACTGCGCCGGCACGGTTCGGCCGTTCACCGAGACGCCCAGCACGACGTCCTGCGCACCGGTGACGCGGTGACGGTACAGCGCCGCGGTCGCGATCATCAGTGCGGGGAGGCTGGTCTTCAGTCGCCGCGCAGCCGACGTGAGCACGTCGACGGCGTCGGCGTCGATGTCAGCGGTGTGCACGTCCGGCGCGGTCGGCCGACTTCGGTGGCCGGTCTCGGTGGCGTCGGGCTCCAGGTCGGCCAGCGCGTCGAGCCAGTATTGCCGGTCACGCTCCAGATCCGCAGAGTCCCTGTACTCGCGGTCGGCGTCCAGCAGTACGGACAACGGTGCCAGGGCCCCGTGGTCCGCGGCCGTGCCGTTCCGCAACATGGTGTAGATCCGGGCGACCCGCTCGCTGAATACGGCGAAGCTCGCGCCGTCGACGGCTATGTGGTGCGCGCGCTGATACCAGACGAAGTGGTCCGGACCCAGCCGGAACAGGGCGTGCGCGGTCAGCGGACGGTCGACGATCTCGACCGGGCCCCGCAGGTCGGCGTCCATCCACGTGCGGGCCGCGGACAGCGGATCCGGTTCGTCGCCGAGGTCCGCCACATGGATCGGCCAATCCTGCGAATCGTCGACATACTGATAGGGCTTGCCGTCCTCGACGCGCAGGCGGAGCCGGTAGGCCTCGGCTTCGGCCATCGCACGCTTGAGCGCTGTCAGGAACAGGTCCCGGTCCAGGGCGCCCCGGATCTCCAGGTACTCGCCCTCGTGGTAGACCGATCCGTCGGGTGCCAACTGTGCGCCGTACCAGAGGCCCACCTGTCCGGACATCAGCTCGTGGAGCCGCGCTTTCGACGCAACCATCACGCGTACCTCTCTCGCTCGAATCGCCGGCGGGGCCGGAGAGGATCAGGAATCGGACGCCCGCGAGGGCCGGGGAGGGGGACGGGCCGACTGTCAGTCCGGGTGCTGCTCGTCGATCAGGGCGACGACACGCTCAGCAAGGGCCTCGACGGTGTCGACGTCCCAGATCAAGGTGGGTTCCACGGTCAGCAGCCAGGTGTCCTCGATCTCGCCGCACAGCGCCACGGCGTAGACGGAGTCCAACCCCCGGCCCGCGAGCGCGGTCTGCGGACCGATTTGCCCGGCGAGGTCGGGGAGGTAGTAGGAGATGCGCTCGATGATCCAGGCCCGCATCTCGTCGTGCAGCGGCTGGTTGGAACGCGGTTCGGTCGTGGTCATGGCGTGTCCTTCCCACAGCCCGGCGTCGCCTGGGCGGTCGGATCGAAGAGCTGGTGCTCGCCGTGCCGGAGGCCTGCGGCTGCGAACAAGGCGTACTCGGCCTGCTCGCGTTCGCCCGCGGTGAGCAACGCCGGGCCGCGCAGGCGGGCGGCAAGGCGGTCGAGGACGCCGGGCAGCAGGTCGTCCGGGTACCGGGGCCCGCCACGACGCCAGACCGCCAGCACGGATGCCGCGGCCAGAAGCACGGTGTAGCGGTCTGCCAAGTCGAAGGCGGCCGGGCCCGCGCCGCTAGTGAGATCGCCGGGTGCGAGGGCTATGCACTCGTCCCGCAGGACTCGTAGTTCGTCCCGGAATCGCGCGGCGAAGCGGGTCGCGAGGCCGCCGTCGTCGAGTTCGGCGGTCTCGATGAGCGTGCCGAGAACGCCGTCGGTCCGCGCCATCGCTGCGACCAGGGCATCGAAATCGAGGCTCGGCAGGTCGGCGCCGAGGTCGAACAGCTCGGGAGGCGCGGGTGGCCCCGTGAGCCAGGACTTGCGGGCCAGGCGGGGCAGTTGCGGAAGCAGAGTGATCAGGCAGGCCGTGCGTGAGATGTGGACGAAGGTGGCCGGGGCCGCGTCCCGGGCCACCTTCTGGAAGATGGCGTAAGGCCCCTGTCGCAGATAGCCGGAGGCGCCCAGGACCGAACGCAGGTCCTCGACCGCGTCCAGGACGATCCGCGAGGTCAGGTACTTGGCGGCCGCGGCGTAGGCGGCCATGGATTCGGGAACCAGGTGCAGTCCGCGGACCACGACACCGGAGAAGGCCTCGACGGCGAGCAGGTCGGCATGAGCGCGGGCGATGACGGCGCGGACGTATGGCAGTTCGCTGACGGCGGCGCCGTAAAGACGGCGTTCGGCGGCGAAGTGGAGCGCGGTGCGCAGCGCGGTGTCGAGCGAGCCGAGGGCCATGGCCGGCAGGACGGCCCGCGTCACCTGGTAGGCCCGCAGGGCGATCTCCATGCCCTGTCCCGGGTCGCCGATCACGGCGTCGGCCGGAATCGGGCAGTCGGCGAAATCAATGCCGCCCAGTTGCAGGCCGCGCATCCCGGACGTGCCGACGCGGGGCAGGTCGCGCACCCGGTCGGCCGGGACGGCGTCCCGGCCGACGAGGAACTGGCTGTGGCTCCGGCGGCCGGCGTCCGGGCCGGTGCGGGCGAAGACCACGAGGGTCTCGGCCCGGCGCACGTTCGCCACCACTTCCTTGCGGCCCGACAGCGACCAGCCGGATCCGGCCGGAGACGCCGCGCACCCCGTGTGCGCGATGTCGTTTCCGTGGTCCAGCTCGTGGAATGCGGCGGCGACGCGCTGGTTGGCCAGGAGCCGTTCGGCGACGCTCCCGCGCTGGTCCGCGGTGCCGGCGGTCCAGACGTTGACGGAAGCCAGGAACGACGCGAACCCGTAGCCGGAGCCGAGCGCCGCGTCCCGGCGCCACAGGGTCCTGAGGATGCCGGCGAGCCGGTCGGCGCGGGTGAACCGGCCGCCGTACGCGGCCGGGACGAACTCAGCGTTCAGGCACCAGGCGTCCAGCAGTTTCTCGGCCTCGGCAGACATCTCGCGCTGTTCGTCCGCGACAAGGATCGCCCGGTACCCGACCGGGTTGGCGTCGTCATAAGGGTTTCCGAGGACGGTCTCCAGGTCCTTGGCGCTCATGGCGTCCTCACCGGGATTCCGAACGGCGTGACCGCCGCGCCGACTGCGACCGCTTCACCGATCACGGCGGACAGCCGAAAGTCGATCGTGGCGTCGCCGGGTTCCGGCTCGGGCGCGGGAGCCCGCAGTACCGTGGCGATCCGGGCCCGCAGCGCACGCAGGGCGGCGCGCGCCCACAGTCCGTCGTCCCAAAGCGGTCCTGAGGCCCGCGACGGACCGCCCGTCGCCCACAGGTGCAGGCAGGCGGCACCGGCGTAGCAGAGCTCGTAGGCACCGGCCAGTTCATACGCAGCCATCGGCGGCCGGGACGAGGGCCTGGCCTCCCCCATGAGCAGGGCGATGTCGGCGGCGGTGGCGGCGAGGGCGGCCGCGTGCTCGGCGAGGCCGTCCGGGGCGCCCCGATCGGCGAGCGCCTCGGCCAGTATCGGCAGCGACTGGACGACCGAGCAGCCGCGGCGCGAGGTCAGGGTCAACGCTCGGTGATCGAGCCGTCGCGGCCGGGTGCCCAAGGCGGCGGCTTCGGCGAGGCCGTCCGTGTCCACGTCGGCTCGGGCGAAGCCGCGGGCGAGTCGGCCGTACTGCGGGATCAGCGCGGCGCGGTTCACCGGGGTGCTGCCGTCGAATATCGCGACGACGTGGTGGTCGCGCCACAGCTTCTGGAACGCGCCGTGCGCGTACTCACCGGTGAGGAACGAGCGCAGCCCGAGCAGTTCGGCGAGGTCGGCGATGACCGCGTCGATCAGGGTCGGGGCCAGGGCCTTCACGACCGCGGAGGTGACGCTGAGTTCGTCGGTGAGGCTGTGGATCGAGCGCGCGCTGAGGCTGGCCGCGGCTTCGGTGGCTGCGAGCAGGGCGGCGCAGCGGGCGACGATCGAGCGGGTGCGCGGGCGGTCCGCCAGAGGGGTCCGCTGGATCAGCCTGGTCGCGGTGAAGCCGGATGTCAGGCGCAGCGCCTGTTCGCCGGCGCCGAGCGAGAGGGCTGTGCACATCGTGCGGGTGAGCTGCAGGGTGCGCAGGACTGTCTCCAGGCCGGAACCTTCGGGGCCCAGAAGCGCCGCGTCGCAGAGCTTTGCGGCACTGAACTCGATGCCCGATATGTCGATGCCGCGGACGCCGTGGGTGGCGGCTTTGGGCAGCGCGCGCCAGGTGGCACGGGCCAGTCGCCGCTTGTCGACGAGGAAGAGGCTGTGGCCTCGTGCGGTGCCGGGGTCGCCAGTGCGGGCCAGGACGACGAGGTGGTCGGCGCGGGTGGCGTTGTTGATCGGCCACTTCGTGCCGTCCAGGAGGAAGCCGCCGGTCCGCCGGACCGCGGTGACCTCGCCGTTGGCGAGGTCGGCGCCGTGGCCGGGTTCGGTGAGCGCCCAGGCGAAGGGCTCGCCGGAGCGGACCGCGGTGGAGACCGCCGCGGTCTGACGGGGGGCGCCGACGGCCCAGACCGGGGCCGCGCCGAGATAGGTCTTGCCGTGTGCTACCGCGGCGCTCAGGTCGCGGCGGGCCACCACCCGCTGCAGTCTCAGCAGCTGTTCATGGTCGGCGAGGGCTCCGCCGTGGTCGGCGGGGACGTAGTAGGCGGGGAGGCCGAACGCGTCGAGGCGCGCGCACATCTGCGCGGGGAACTCTTCGGCTTCGTCGAGTTCCGCCGAAACTCTGGCCGAGTCCTCGGGGTCGCCCAGGGCGGCGTCGAGTGCGATGTCGGACGCGGCGGCGAGACCGGCCGCCGGTGCCGCGAACTCCGTGCTCACGGCGCACCGACCCGGAGCAGTGCGGGCTCGAGTTCGGTGTGCAGGGCCGTGATCTCCCCGGCCAGGAAGCGCTCACGCATGGCGGTCCGCTGGACCTTACCGCTGGTGGTGCGGTGGATCGAGCCCCGTCGCACCAGCAGAATGTTGCGGACCGGGATCCCGAACTCGACCGTGAGGCAGTCGGCGACGGCGGCCACGACACCCGGGAACTCCGCGGGCCGCAGGGTCGGGTTCACCTCGTGGACCAGCACGATCCGCTCGTCCGGGGCCGGTACGGAGAACGCCGCGCCGACGAATCCGGCCAACGCCTCGTGGACGGAGCGCGCGTGCTGTTCGAGGTCCTGGGGGAACAGGTTGCGGCCGCGGACGATGAGGACCTCTTTCAAGCGGCCGGTGATGTAGAGCTGGCCGTCGATGAGCGCGCCGAGGTCGCCGGTGCGCAGCCAGCCGCCGGTGCCGGATCCGACGGCGCCTTCGGCGTCCGCGTCTTCGAGCCGGACGTCGAAGGTGCAGGCGGAGAGTTCGGGATGACCCCAGTAGCCCAGGCCGATGCCGGGAACCCGGAGCCATATCTCGCCGATCCGGCCTGGCGCGAGCGCGCGGCGCGTGGCCGGGTCGACGATGGCGGCGTCGCCGGTGGGGATGCCGCAGCCGACCAGGGCGCGGCCCACGCCGACAGCCGTCGGGCGCAGTTCTGGCCCCTTGGCCCGCGACAGAGCCGCGACATCCGCCTGCATCACGGTCACCTGTCCCGCACGGGGTTTGGCCGAGACGTAGGCCGTGCACTCGGCCATGCCGTAGCAGGGGGCGATGACGTCCGGCCCCAGCCCGGCGCGGGCGAACCGCGCGCTGAACGCGGCCATCGTCGCGGCGTTGATCGGCTCGGATCCGTCGAGGAGGAAATCGAGCTCCGACAGATCCAGGCCCTCGATCGCGGCGTCCGGTATCGCGCGCGAACACAGGTCGAAGGCGAAGTCGGGGGCCGCGGTGACCGTGACGCGATACCGGTCCAGCATGCGCAGCCACTCGACCGGCCGCCGGACGAAGTCCGAGGGCGCCATCAGCGCGAGCGGCGCGCCGAAGACGAGCGGAGCCGACAGCATCGCGAACAGGCCCATGTCGTGGTGCAGCGGCAGCCACGATCCGAAGCGGTCGTCGGGTCCGATGCCGCCCGACTCGTGCATGGCCTGCACGTTGTCCAGGATCGTGCCGTGGGCGAGGACCACGCCGCGTGGAGTCCCGGTGGATCCGGAGCTGTACTGGATGACGGCTGGCGTGCCGCGGTGCGGACGCGGCCGGTCGGTGGGAAGGCCGTCGGCTTCGCCGGGCCCGGTCGGCGCGGCGGCCTCGACGGCGGTGGCGGCCGAACCCGCTCCGGCTAAGCCGTCGACCAGCGCCGCGACGTCGGACTCGGCGGCGACGATCAGTTCGGGGTCGCAGTCCGCCGCGACGACGGTGATCCGTTCCGCGGCACGGGCCGAGCCGCCGGGTGCGGGCACCGGCACACAGACGAGCCCGGCCATCAGGCAGCCCAGGTAGTACTCCGCGAACACGATGCCCGTAGGCAGGGCGAGGATCACCCGCTTCCCCGGCGCGAGCCGCGCGGCCAGCGCGGAGGCCCGCAGCCGGGCCCGCCGTGCGAGCTCGGCGTACGTGACGCTCTCCGGTTCGGCCGCCGCGCCCCGGTGAAGGGTCAGCGCCACGGCGTCCGATCGTGCGGCGACCCGTTCCTCGAACGCGTCGCCGAGGTTGTGGCGACTGGCGAGATCGAATGTCATGGCTCTGTCTCCTTCGGGTCCGAGCCGCGGCGGCCCCGGCTCAGGCGTTGCCCGACTGCATGGCGGCGATCAGGCTCTTGGGCCGCATGTCGGTCCAGGACTTGTCGATGTAGTCCAGGCACTCCTGCCGGCCCGCCTCGCCGAACACCACGGCCCAGCCCTCGGGCACCTCGGCGAACAGCGGCCACAGCGAGTGCTGGCCCTCGTCGTTGGTCAGGACCAGGTAGCTGGCGTCCGGGTCCTCGAATGGGTTCGTCACGACGTCGTCCCTTCTAGCGATGGACGGCGCCGCCGCGGGCCGCACTGGGCAGCCCGAAGCGGGCGCCGGTCCGTCGGAGTTGGTGGATGCGGTGCCACTATCGCTCGGCCGCCGGGCCGCTTCCAAGGGGCGCTGGCCAGGGCCGTCCAAGCGCGGCAGTGCCGCTCTTGGACACCTCCCTTAAGGAAAAGCCACTGGTGAAAGCCCTGAGCGATCCACGACGGGGCCCTGTTTGACGCATGGAACAGCAGGGCCCTGTCATGGAAGGACTTCCGCCGGCGCCGGCCGCGCAGGCATTCCCCCGCTTCGAGATGGAGGCAACACATGGGTGACGACGGCGTGCCGAAGTACCTCCGGTCCAACGTGATCGTCGAACCGCTGGTCGACCGCTTCTACGCCTGGCTGCACACGGTGGCCCCGGTGCAGGCCTCGATGAACCTGGCTTTCCTCCAACTGCCGCTGCTGGAGTCGTACCTGCAGTCGCCGCAGGTGCACATCGCGGCGAGCAACAACCCGGACCTGCGCGGCGGCTACTTCATCGACATCCCCGAGGACCGCGCGGACGAGGTCGCCGAACTGACCGCGTCCATAAAGCGTGACCGCGCCGGGATGCTCCAGTTCGCCGCGGCCGTCGCCGACGCCGAGGAACTGGTGCGGCACAACGCCACCGGCTTCGACCTGACCCCGCTGTATCCGAAGCTGCCGACCGCGCTGAACGGCCTGGTGGAGCTGGCCTACGACACCAGCAACCAGCCGTCGCTGCACTTCCTGGAACCGATCGTGTACCGCAGCCCCGCGTTCGACTCCCGCCGCCAGTCGTTCCAGCTCTCCTTGGACGACGGCGTGGAGCGGCCGTTCATCCTGAGCACGCCGCGCCTGCCCGGGCCGGACGTCCTGGACCTCGATCTCCCGCTGACCCACGCGGGGCTAGGCGAGCTGACCGCCTCACGGATCCGGCCCATCTCCCCGACGCGGCTCCGCGAGGCGCTGGAACTGACCGACGCGCAGGCGGTCTGGCTGGACCGGCTGCTGACCGATCGGCCGTCCCTGTCCCCGGACCGGCACATCGAGTCCGGCGGCCGGATCCGCTACTACGGCCACGCATGCCTGGTGCTGCAGAGCGCCGAGGCGACGATCGTCACCGACCCCTTCATCAGCACGGACAACCGCCGCGGCGACCGGTTCACCCTGGACGACCTGCCGGACCACATCGACCTGGTGCTGATCACGCACGGCCACCAAGACCACATCGTCCTGGAGACGCTGCTCCAGCTGCGCGGCCGGGTCGACAAGGTCGTGGTGCCCCGGTCCTCGCGCGGCAACCTCCCAGACCCCAACATCGCCCTCTACCTGAGGCACCTCGGGCTGCCAGCCGTGGAGGTCGACGACTTCGACGAGATCCCCTTCCCCGGCGGCAAGGTGACCGCGACGCCGTTCCTCGGCGAGCACTCGGACCTCGACATCCGGGCCAAGTCCACGTACTGGGTCGACATCGCGGGCAAGAAGGTGTTCGTCGGCGCCGACTCCTCAGGGATCGACCCGGTCCTCTACCGCTACATCCGCGGGCACCTCGGCCGGGCCGACATGGCGTTCCTCGGCATGGAGTGCGATGGCGCGCCGCTGACCTGGCTCTACGGCGGCCTGCTGACCAAGCCGGTCAGCAAGAAGATGAGCAGCTCACGCAAGCTGTCCGGCTCCAATGCCGCGCAGGCCGGCGACATCGTGGTCGAACTGGGTGCTGGCGAGGCGTACGTCTACGCCATGGGCGAGGAGAGCTGGCAGGGCCACGTCATGGCCACGACCTATAACGAGGACACCTACCAGCTCAAGCAGATCGACGAATTCCTGGGCTGGTGCAAGGAGCGGGACATCACCGCCGAGCACCTGTTCAACAAGCGCCAGTGGCGCTGGTAGAGGCCTGTCATGCCCTTCGTGGAGACCAACGGCGTCCGGCTGTCGTACGCGACGGCCGGTGCCGGCGAGCCGGTGCTGCTCATCATGGGCACCGGCGCTTCAGGCCAGGCCTGGACCATGCATCAGACCCCGGCACTGCACCGGGCCGGCTACCGGACGATCGTGTTCGACAACCGCGGCGTCCCGCCGTCTGACGCGCCCGACGGCAAGTACTCGATGGCCGACCTGACCGCCGACACCGCCGGGCTGATCGAAGCCCTGGACCTGGCGCCGTGCCGGATCGTGGGCACGTCGTTGGGCTCGATGGTCGCGCAGGAACTGGCGGTCGCCGCGCCCGGGCTGGTGCGCTGCGCCGTCTTGCTGGCCACCCGGGCCCGCACCGACGTGACGCGCAGCGCGCTGGCCGCAGCAGAGCGTTCCCTCTCAGAGGGTGCCGTACGCCTCCCGCCGGTTTACGCGGCCGCGGTCGCCGCGCAGCAGATGTTCTCCCCCGCCACCCTCAACGCCGACGCCGAGGCCGCGACCTGGCTCGACCTTTTCGAGCTCACCGGCGGCGGCCTCGGGGCTGGCGGGCAGGCGTGGGTCGAGACCGGTCAGGACCGGCGCGCGGCACTCGCCGCCGTCACCGCCCCCTGCCGGGTCATCGCCTTTGCGGACGACCTCATCACCCCGCCGCATCTGGCCCGCGAAGTCGCCGAGGCCATTCCCGACTGCGACTACGTGGAACTGGCGAACTGCGGCCACCTAGGCCACCTCGAACAGCCGGACGCGGTCAACGCGGCCATCGTCGATTTCCTCGACGCGCACTGACCCGTGCCAGCGCGGCGGGCGCGCATCGGCGAACACTGATGAGCCCTGTCGGCCGCCGTGGAGCGCTGACGAGCACCGACCCGAGCGAACCGAATAGGGCCCCGGACCGACGACCCCCAGGAGGACACGTGGCCACCGAAGCCGCGGGCATCGATCCATCGTCGCAGTCGGGCCCAGCCGGCCCGGTGCCACGCCGGCCGACACGGCCCGGCACGATCCGGCGGATCCTGCCCTACGCAGCCCGGCACCGGCGCCGGCTGGCGCTTCTGCTGACGCTGTCCGCCGTGAACGCGGTCGCCGTCTCGGCGAGCCCGCTGATCCTCAAACTCGTCGTCGACGACGGCATCGTGCCCGGCCGTGTCGGCCTGACCATCGCCCTGTGCCTGGCCACCGTGGGCCTGGCCGCCGTCGACGCCCTCGCCGAGTACCTCCAGGCGCGCCTGTCCGGAAAGATCGGCGAGGGCCTGATCTACGACCTGCGGACGTCCGTCTTCGACCACGTCCAGCGCCAGCCCCTGGCGTTCTTCGCCCGCACGCAGACCGGCTCCCTCGTCAGCCGCCTCAATACGGACGTGATCGGCGCCCAGCAGGCGGTGACCAGCCTGCTGTCGCAGTCCGTCGGCACGCTGCTGACCATGGTCTTCGTCCTCGTGTCGATGTTCTGGCTGTCCTGGCCCATCGCGCTCGCGGCGTTGCTGATGATCCCCTGTGTGCTGGTCCCGGCCAGGTTCGCGGGCCGTCGACTCCAGCGCCTGACCAGGGTTCTGATGCAGCACAACGCGGACCTCGGCTCGACCCTGAACGAACGCTTCAACGTCTCCGGCGCGCTGCTCACCAAGCTCTACGGCCGCCCCGAGGCCGAGTCGGCGGCGTTCGCCGAACGCGCCGGCGTGATCCGCGACGTCGCGGTCAGGGCCCGGGCCCTGAGCCGGCTGCTGTCCGTCACCGGCTCCCTGCTCACCTCGCTCACCATCGCCCTGGTGTTCGGCCTGGGCGGCGTCCTGGTGATCCACGGCTCGCTGCGGATCGGCACGCTGGTGGCGATGGTCACGCTGCTGATGGCCCTGTACGGCCCGCTGAACCAGCTGACGAACATGCAGTCGATGGCACTGACTGCGCTGGTCAGCTTCGAGCGGGTCTTCGAGGTGCTGGACCTCGAGCCAGCAATCGCCGACCGGCCCGGCGCGACCGCGCTGGGGATCGTGGCGACTGCGGGGAACCCCGGAAACGCCGGGTCCGCCGGAGCCGCGCCCGAGATCGAGTTCGACCGCGTCAGCTTCCGGTATCCCTCGCCCGCCGAGACGTCCCTGGTGTCGCTGGAGGGCGTCGCGGGACGCGGCGCCGAGCACGAGCCGACCGGCCCGGTCCTGACCGAGCTCAGCTTCATCGCCCCGGCCGGACGGCTGACCGCGCTGGTCGGCCCGTCCGGCGGCGGCAAGACGACGATCACCCAGCTCGTGCCCCGCCTGTACGAGGCGACCTCCGGGGCGGTCCTGGTCGGCGGCCGGGACGTCCGGGACCTGACCTCGACTTCGCTGCACGCGGCGGTCGGCGTGGTCACCCAGGACGCGCACCTGTTCCACGACACGATCCGCGCCAACCTCGCCTACGCGTGTCCCGAGGCGAGCGAACGCGACATCATCGAAGCCTGCGAGACCGCGCACATCTGGGATCTGGTCCGATCCCTTCCCGACGGCCTGGACACCGTCGTCGGCGACCAGGGCCACCGATTGTCCGGCGGCGAGCGCCAGCGCATCTCCCTCGTCCGGCTGCTTCTGAAGTCCCCGCCGGTCGTGGTGCTCGACGAGGCGACCGCGCACCTGGACTCGGAGTCCGAGGCTGCGATCCAGGAAGCGCTGAAGACCGCGCTGGCCGGCCGCACGTCGCTGGTCATCGCCCACCGACTGTCGACGGTCCGCGATGCCGACCAGATCCTCGTGGTCGACCGAGGCCGGATCCGCGAGCGCGGCACCCACGAGCAGCTGCTGGCTGCCGACGACCTGTATGCGGAGCTCCACAGGGCCCAATTCGACCGCCGGCCCGCGGTTCGGTGAACGGCGGCCCATCGTCGCGTCGGTCCTGCCGAGGTCAGTCCACGGATGCCCGGCCGTCGGCCAGCTGCTCCGCGAAGCCCGACCATGTGTTCGCATACTGCAATGCGAGCTGCTGCACCAAGTCCGCGCAGTGCGGCGGTACAGCGGCTATCAGAACAGTCCGCGCCTGCTCCACCGCTGCCGCGTGCTGGAGGAAGCACAAAAGGCGCCGGCCGTCCTCCTTGTGGCGAAGCGACGGGTCACGGATCAACTTTTGCAGGACCTCTGCGGAATCCGGCTGCACCATCGGTGCCTTCTTCGGCACCGCCGCAGCCTGTGAAACCGGATCAGGCTCCTCGTCGAGGTGCCGACGGACGTCGGCCACCGTCGTCGGGGACACCCCCGCCGCCCGGGCGATCTCCCGCAGCGAGGCCCGCGGCCGCTCGTGGAGAAGCCGCACCACCTCGCGCCGGTTCGCCCCGTGGTCCAGCGGCCGCACGCGGCCGTCCAGGCCCACCCGCTCCGTCGTCTCGGCGTCCTGGGACCGCTGCCGGATCCTTGCGACCGTCCTCGCCCCGAGCCCAGCGGCCTGGGCGATCGCCCGGTCGGCCATATACGGGTGGGAAACCAGGATGCGTTCGACGGCGGCCTGGCGGTCGGCGCGGGTCAGCGGGAGCCCGTGCCGCACGTTCGCCTCGACGGCCCGGAGGAACGCGTCCGCCTCGGACCCGTCGAAGTACTCGACCTCGATGGTCTCCCGGCCGTTGAGCATGGCAGCCATGACCCGGTGGAACCCGTCGATCACCCGCAGCCCGCGCCGGTCGACCAGCACCGGCGGCAGCGGCTCCTCGGTCTCGGCCAGCCGGAGCACGTGGTCGGCGTCATGGCCGTCGTGCCGGGGCGACTCGCCGAGTGCCAGCAGCGCGATCGGGACCTCCCGGATCTCGCGCGCCGGCTCCCGGCCGGACCCCCCGAAGTCCCCAAGCGCCGCCCCGGACCCCTGGAGCAGATGTATCAGAGCCGTGGCGTCGTTCTTCCTCTGCCCCAAGGCCGTCTCCTTACCTGTACCCGGTCAATCGAGGGTCTGGTCAGCGGGAGCCGCCGCACGCGGATTTCCAGTCCGCGCAGACGAGCTGATCCGTTGACCGCTCTCCGACACAGTCCCGAAATGTCGACCAATGACGCCGGAGCGGCCTCGGCCATCGCGAAGAAGACCACTTCGACGCCTCGCCCCGAGGGGCGGGCGTAGAGGCTTCCCGCCGTGGTTGCGCCCTCTTGAACGGTCCGAATGGGCGGCCGGAACGGCCCGCGCCGGGACGGCTGCGGCAAAACCGGTCAGGGCGATCACTCAGCCGGCCCGCGGCCGCAATCCGGATCTTTGATATGGACACTGTGAGTTCCCTTCCGTCGATGTTGCGGCCGTCGATGTCGCGAACCATGTGACCAATCGCCGCTCACCGCATGACTGTGAAGACCGACGTGGTGGTGCCGCCGGCACACAGGGGAGTCCGGCCTCCTCGAAGCCAGGACGGAGTGGACGACAGGGCGGGACCCAAGGGGCCTTGTCGCCTGCCGAAGAGCGTTTCCCGAGCGTTGTCGCCCAGGTGCATGGAAAGTTAGCCGGAGCGGCCGTCGCCTCTCGCCCACCCATGGTTTGAACTGCGCCTGCAACTAGGGTGGTTGGCGGTGTACAACCTGGGGTGTAGCTGTGGTGGAAAGCCGGCGGAGCGATCGCTTGGGACCTACGCTCGGACGATGATCGCGCAGCGCACGTGGAGCGGGGCAGTTCGCAAGGCCTTCCCACAGGTGGCAGACATCGACCACTCGCTGGTGCCGGTCGACCATCTCGGGCACGATGCTGCTCAACAGGCCCAATCCGCACGGCTACTGGCGGCACACCGACGTATGGCCCCACATTCTGATCGCCCTCCCCGGTCTACCATCCCCTTCGATGGGCCCATGGTGCGGCGAGAGCGCGGGACGTGGCGGGGCGAAGTGGCCTGCATCGGCCTGAACCGAGGTTGGCGCTCCTGTCACTGCCTTCCCTTCGCGGTGGCGGGTCTCTTGGTTCCGTGTGAGATCTGACTGTCTCCCTGCGAGTGAACGGGGAGGGTGGACCAGTAGTTTCCAGGCGGAGCTGGGGTTTGCGGTCTCGGCCTGTTGAGCGGTCCTTGTGTCGCTCTCCTTGGGTGCGGAATCAGTCGATGACGGTGCGCTGGACGTCGCAGGCCTTGGCAGCGCCCCGGTCCTTGGACAGGTCGATCGTCCTGCCCTCGAAGTGCGCGATGGTCGACGTCCGGACTGGGCGGTTGGTGCTATGACGGTGACGCTTCCCACTGCCGGCGCGAGACCGCCGAGCGTGATGCCTGCCTTCACGGGGGAGGGTCCCTCTGCATGCTGCTTGCCCCCTGGTCGGATCGGTTCGAGGCCTGGTGGAGGGCTACTTGCGTTCGGCCGCCAGCCTGCCCCACCCGGGCAGGGAGGTCGACGTGTTTCAACCTGGGCTGAATCACGGTCGGCTGGAACAATCACCGGTGATCGCCAGGCACGGCTCGAGCACGAGGGGAAGCAGTGGTCTACCGGATCCATTTCACCGCCGAGGACCTGGCCCGGACCCGGGTGGCCGAATCGCCGAGGCCGATGCTGGAACTGACCAACGCGGTACGGGTTCTCCAGGACCGGAATCAGCCGGTTCGGTATGATGTATGGCGACAGCGGTCCTTTACCCGGTTGCTGCCGGAAGCGCGCCTGGCCCTCGATCTGATCCCGCCGCGCGGATGGACACCGGACTTCCTGGCCCGGGTGCAAGCGGGCAGCCCACAAGATCTGCTGGAACAGATCCGCTCGACCTCACCGAAAGAGATCCGTCAGACCCTGGCAGCCCTCGCGGAACACCAGCCGCTGCCGTCCTGGACCCGGCGGCTGGACGATGACCCACGCGTGCTGCAGCAGCTGGCCGACGGCATGCATCTCCTCCACAGGACGGTCTTGGCACCGTACTGGTCGCACGTGGTGACCGACCTTGCCGCCGACCGGGCCGTTCGGATACGCGAACTGCTCCACGGTGGCGTCGAGCGCCTGCTGACCGGGTTGTACCCGCCGCGCATCCGGTGGACACCGCCGACGCTGGAAGTCGCCATGGCCTCCGGCATGCAAGGTGAACTGTGGTTGGAGGGCCGGGGGCTGCTGCTGGTGCCATCGCTGTTCGGGTCGGAGTCACCGGTCATCGACCCCGATGCCGAGCCGCAGCCCTTCCTGACCTATCCCGCCAACTTCGGCGTCGGCCTCACCCCCCTGACCCCCTTCTCCGCAGAGTCCGCGGCAACCGCAAGCGCCCCCGAGGCTCTGACGTCGCTGCTGGGTCGGACCCGCGCCGCAGTCCTCCATGCCATCGCCACCTATCCCGGCTGCAACACGGCCGAACTCGCCCGCGTTCTGGGCATCGGCGCCTCCGGCGCCAGCCAACACGCCACCGTTTTACGACAGGCCGGACTGGTCACCACCCTCCGGCACCGCAACAACGCGGTGCACACCCCCACCAGCACCGGACTCAGCCTCCTCATGCTGCACGGCTGAAGGACCGCCCCAGGCCCCACCAAGGGGTTGCCGCCTTGCGAAGGTGGCGGCCGAAGGATCTGCGCGCGGTCACACCGTCGGACGCACTCGGGATGGTCCCTCGAAGACGTACCGGTCGGTGCATGACATCGTCTGCTCCCCGCACCCGCGGGGATGTTCCCGGCCGCGGAGGGCGAAGACGACGGTGTGCTGCGGCTGCTCAGCGACAACGAACTCGCCCAGCACCCCGACCCAGCGTCTGTCCTGCAGTCCTGGCTCACTGAGTCGGAGATTCGTCGGCAGTAGGCGGCGACTTTGTCGAGGATCTCGTCAGCGGTCTTCGTCCAGACGAAGGGCCTCGGATGCTCGTTCCAGTCGGCGAGCCAGCCGCGGATGTCGCGCTCGAGAATGGACGGAGCGGTGGACGCCACGCTTGAGTTCCTTCTGCGTGAGTTCGGCGAACCACCGTTCCACCAGGTTCAGCCAGAACGAACTCGTCGGTGTGAAGTGCAGACGGAAGCGCGGGTGGGCCAGCAGCCACTTCTTGATGGCGGGCGTTTTGTGGGTGACGTAGTTGTCGAGGATGAGGTGCACGTCGAGGTCGGCGGGCACTTCCTTGTCCAGCTTGTTGAGGAACTTCTTGAACTCCACGGCGCGATGTCGCCGGTGCGGGGAGCCGATCACCTTGCCGGTGGCGACCTCCAGGGCGGCGAACAGGGTGGTGGTGCCGGCGCGGACGTAGTCGTGGCTGCGGCGTTCGGGAACACCGGGCACCATCGGCAGCACCGGCTGGGACCGGTCCAGCGCCTGGATCTGCGACTTCTCATCCACGCACAGACACATGTGGCGCTACCGCAGGTCATTGGGCGCTTGCGGCGGGACGGACGAC
Source organism: Streptomyces sp. NPDC043878 (assembly GCF_056435735.1). Taxonomy (NCBI): domain Bacteria; kingdom Bacillati; phylum Actinomycetota; class Actinomycetes; order Kitasatosporales; family Streptomycetaceae; genus Streptomyces; species Streptomyces sp. NPDC043878. The sequence continues at coordinate 74,309 of NZ_JBWKDW010000027.1, read as the reverse complement.
GATTTCGTTGACGTCGACCTGCGAAGGCTGGGAAAGGGCGTAGGCAATGGCTTCTGCGATGGCGGAGGCAGGCAGTGCTACGGCACGGTAGGTTTTCATGGCCTCCCTGGCTGCAGGGTCGGAGATGCTGTCGGTGAGTTCGGACTCGGTCACGCCCGGGGAGACGAGGGTGACTCGGATGTTCCCGGTGGACTCCTGGCGCAGTCCTTCGGAGATCGCGCGGACGGCGAACTTGGTGGCGCAGTAGACGGCGGCGGTGGGAGAGACCTCGTACGCGCCGACGGAGGCGATGTTCACAAAGTGCCCGCCGCCCTGAGCGCGCATCGCGGGCAGGGCGGCGGCGATACCGTGCAGGACCCCCCGCACGTTCACGTCAATCATCCGGTCCCACTCGTCGACCTTCAGGGCGTCCAGTGGCGAGAGCGGCATCACTCCGGCGTTGTTGACCACCACGTCCACTCGGCCGTAGCGCTCGCGGGCGGCGGACACGAAGGCCCGGACATCGGCGGCATCCGTGACATCCAGCCGCTGGAACGCCGCGGTGCCGCCTGCGGCGGTGATCTCCTTGGTAAGCGCATCGAGACGATCGGTGCGCCGTGCTCCTAGGAGCAGGCTGTGGCCGTCGGTGGCAAGCCGGCGGGCGGTCGCCTCTCCGATCCCGCTGCTTGCCCCGGTGACTGCCACGACCTTGGCTGTGTCTGTCATGCCTGCTTTTCCTCTCGGTAGAGCACGAGGTGCTCGTGGTAGAGCACGCCATCGCGGATGTCGCCCGTCGCGGTGAACCCGGAGTCGTCGACGTAATCGAGGTGGCTGCCGGTCACCGTGTAGCGGCCCGTGTACGCGCTGCGCCGGTTGCCGCGGGCCTCGTCGTACCGGCCGTCCGCCCGCAACTCCTGGCGGATGTGACCGTCCGCGGTCACCCACATACCGACCACGTCGGCGTTGCCGTCCTCCGTGTTCCCTGTCATGACGGACTCTCCTCGTCCATGGGTGCGGATCTGTCCTGCCCGACCGAGTCTGGACAGGTCGAAGACCGCCGACCAGGACGTGTGCTGCCTGGGTGCACCACACCCAGGCAGTACGCCGCCCCCGCGGCCTAGCCTGGGGACATGACCGACAACCATCTGGGAGAGTTCCTACGTGCACGCAGGGCAGCCGTGCGGCCGCAGGACGTCGGCATGGCGAGCTACGGCGTGCGCAGAGTCAACGGACTGCGCCGTGAGGAGGTCGCCGTCCTGGCCGGGGTGAACGCGGATTACTACACCCGCCTGGAACAGGGGCGCGAACGCCACCCCTCGGCCCAGGTACTCGACGCACTCGGCCGCGCCCTGCGACTGGGCCCCGACGCACACGCGCACCTGCACCAGCTGGCCGGGACAGCGCCGAGCAACCAGTTCACCCACACCACGGACCGCGTCAGTCCCGCCCTTCGCCAGCTGATGGACGGCTACCCGGGCGCCCCGGCGTTCGTCATCAACCGGACCTTGGACCTCCTGGCAACCAACGCCCTGGCCGAGGCCCTCCATTCACCCTTCGAGCAGGCGGACAATCTGGCCCGCATGACCTTCCTCGACCCGGCAGGCCGACAGTTCTACACCCGGTGGAGCTACACGGCACAGGCCACCGTGTGCCACCTGCGCCAGGCGGCCGGCCTCGACCCGGACAACCCACGGCTGCGCGAACTCGTCCGCACCCTCACCGAGCACAGCGCGGACTTCACCCGCCTGTGGAAGTCGCACGCCGTGCGTGGCAAGACTCAGGACGCCAAGCACTTCCTCCACCCGGACGTCGGACCCCTGACCCTCACCTACCAGGCCTTCGACGTACGCGACGCTCCAGGCCAGCAACTCGTCATCTACCAGGCCGAATCCGGCAGCCCCAGCGCCCAGGCCCTCAACCTACTCGGCTCCATCCACGCCAGCTCGAATCAGGCCGCCATGTAGCCGAAAGCGATGGCCGGGACCTGCCGGATAACCGCCTCAACCGGCGCTCACGTTCGGACACCACCTTGAGCAAACCCCGGAAACGCCGAGATCCCGCCCGATCAATCCGATCGGACGGGATCTCGGCAACCATCCAGACCCGGCTTCGTGAACGGTCCTGGCGGCCGACCGGGACGGACTCAGCCACGTTGGTTCAGAGCCCTGGTCAAGTCCCGGTTGGCCGCCCGCGCGGCATCGAGGTCGGACCGGACTTCATCCAACGCAGTGGTCAACTCGACGTTTTGCTGCTCCAGCCTCGCGATCTTGCGCTGGAGTTCGTCGATGTCCGTCGGGGCTCCGAGCCCTGACTCCTGCCATGCCTGAGCTCCCAGCGCCTGCGACAGTCGCTTTTCCAGCTGCTGAACGCGGGCAGCCATGCGGGTGTCGCGGGCCTGGGCGTTGGCGAGGTCGGCCTGGAGCGAGGCCCGGCTCACCGGCGATCCACCGGCGGCCGGGTCCTGGGCTGCCGGTTCGAGTTCTGCGGCGTGGACGATTCCGAGCAGGTCGCGGTGGCGGTAGAGGAGCGCCTGACCATCCGCCCACCACACCCACCGAACTTGCGAAAAGATCAGTAGGGAGCACGTCAAAATTCCCGGCCCAGTTCCAGCGGGGTCAACGGCTCGAAGCCAGTGTCGGTGACCAGGACCGTGTCGCCGAACCGGGCGCCGGTGACCCCTTCGACGTAGACGCCCGGCTCGATTCCGATGATCATGCCCGTCTCCAGAACGGTCGGATCGCCCGCCTTGATCTCGGGCCACTCCGGGTCGCTCAGCCCGATGCCGCGTCCGGTGCGGTGACGCAGGGCCGACGGCAAGCCGGCGGCCTCGATCGCCTCGATCGCCGCCTGGTGCACTTGCCCGGTGGTCACGCCGGGGCGGATGCGGTCGAGCGCCGCCTCCTGCGCCGCGCGAGCGACGCGCACCACGCGGAGCACGTCTGCAGAGAGCGCACTGTCGCCCACCTGCACCGGCCGGTCGAAGCAGATGCCATGGCCGAAGAAGGGACGGCCGCAGTAGCTGACCTGCAGGACGTCTCCATCCTCCATCATCCGTCCGGCGCCGACCGCATGGGCTCGCGACGACCGCTCAGCACCCGACCCGAGCACGTGGATGCCCTGCGGCAGCGGCGAGTGCTCGATGTCGCCGTTCCACCAGTACGCAGCGCGCTCGATGGCGGCGTCACGCGAAGCGCGCACGACCTCCCACTCGGCGACGCCCGCGGCGGCCACCGCGACCGTGGCCCGGAACTGGTGCACGGCGATGTCCGCGGAACGGCGGACGACGTCGATCGTCGCCTGGTCCTTGACCTTGCGGACTTCCCGAACGAGGGGAGTCGCGTCGGCGATCCGCTCGGCACCGAGGGCCGCCCGGAGCGCTTCGAGTGAGGCGGCAGAAGTCGCGTCGTAGTCGACTCCGATTCGGGCAGCGCCGCCGAACGGCTCCAGCACCCGCACGACCGCCTCGATCGCCGAGCGCGGCACGCCCTCCTCTTCCCACTCGATCCACTCCTGCGCGACCGGAATCCAGGACTGCTGCCGGATCTCGGGAGCCTCGATGCGCGGCGACACGAAGACCGGCTCACCATCGGCCGGAACGATGACCCAGACAGGCCGCACGGTGGCGATACCGTCGACACCGCCGAGGAAGCGGTGATTGTCGAAGCTGCTCAGCGCGAGGACATCGAAGCCGCTTTCGCGGATCGCTTTCTGCAGACGCAGCAGCCGGGTGCGATAGTCGTCGATGGTGGGAAACGCAAGCTCCATCTTCATCCTCCTTCTGTGAAGACTTCGGCAGAGCCGGGGATGGGACGATGGCACGGCCGTAGCCGAAACCACCGGGCAGGCTGCACACCTCGGCGGAGTAGAGCGCGGCTTCAGCGGCGGCCGCCGGAAGCTCCGCGCCCTCCCCGAGCCGCACTACGAGGCGGGCGATGAACGAGTCGCCGGGTCCGAGGGTGTCGACGTGGTGCGCGGGCGCGGCGGGCTGATGATGGACGCGCGTCCCGTCCGAGACGACCGCACCGCGGACGCCCCGAGTGACGATGACGAGCGGGCGCCACGTTTGCGCGCCCACTCGATCTGTTCCTCCACATCCGCAATGTCGCTGTCGGAGCGTGAGAAGGTCGCCACGGAGACGTACGGGGGCATCGGCGCCGCGTAGTCGTTGTCGCGGTCGAAGAAGTCGTACGAGACTGCGGCCCGCGCGGCGATCTTCAGAAGTGCCGACTCCATCCGGATCGTCTCGCAGAGGTGCACGAGGTCGAAGCAGGCGAGATAATCCAGGTCGGCAGCATCGGGCAGGAAGAGCGAGATGCCCTTGCCACACAGCCCGAAGGAGCGGTTGCCGGTCTCGTCGATAGACGGTCGCGAACGCGTTCTCGCCCTGTGCCCGCCGGACGTGATCCAGGCGGACACCCTCCGGGCGCAGACTCGTTTCGACGAGGTCACCCGCATCGTCCGAACCGAGCACGCCGACGTATGCCGGCGATCGCCCCGCTGCGCCGGGCGTGCACAGCGACATTCACGGCATCGCCGCCCGGATACATCATTCCTTCGTTCACGTAGCGGTCGACGACATTGTCGCCGAGACCGGCTGGCATCACTGGCGCCATCAGTACTCCACGGTAAACATGTAGCGACGGTGCGTGAGCGGGTTACCGGTCGCCGCCTCCAGATGTTCGGCGAGACGCTTCGACAACGACGAGAGCAGAAGCGGCGTGACCTCGCCGCGCAGTTCGGCCGGCACACCTTCCAGGGCGAAGCGCCGGGAATCGATGACGTGGGTGTTCGCGTTGTACCGCGAGAGGAACGCCTCGAGCCGGTCGATCTGGGAGCTGCTCGCATCCTCCCCCCGCCACATCAGGATCGGGGTGTCGCGGTCGACGATCTCGAACGCCCCGTGGAAGAACTCGTTGGCGTGGAACGCCGTCGCGCCAAGGCGCTGCATCTCCAGGAAATAGCACATCGCCATCCCGTAGCCCACGGCGTAGTTGGGGCCGCCCGCGAGCACGTATCGATGCGCCGAAGCGGCCATCGCGTCGGCGATGCCGGGGAAGAACTCGTCCGCCTCGTCGTGTGCGACATCGAGTGCCCGGGGCAGCGCGTCGAAGGCGCGCTGGATGCCCTCGTAGTCCCCGGAGACTCCCGCCTCCTGCAGCAGGGCGTAGCCGAGCTGTGAGATTAGCACCTGCTTCGGCGCAATGATCGTGCGATCGCTGTCGTAGACGAACACATCGTCGCCGAGCGGCGCCAGCGGGGTGCTCTCATCCTTGGTGAACGCCACGACCCGGGCGCCGGCCTCACGGGCTACGCGCGCGGCCTCCAGGGTCTCCTTCGTGGTGCCGTTGTGCGAGGCGATCAGCACCAGCGAGCCCCCGCCGAGGTGAGCAGGGCGGCGGATCACGAACTCGTCGCTGTTCATGTGGAAGACGGGGAACCTGGCGCTGCGGCGTTCGAGTAGGTAGTGGGTCGAGCCGAAGGCGTTGAGCGATCCGCCGCAGCCGACCAGGTACACGTTCTTCAGACCTGTGGCAACCACCTCGCGTGCGATCCGCTGGGCACGGCCACGCTGAGCGAGCGCCGCCCCCACGATCGATTCGAACTGGTCGTCCTTGACGACGACTGTGCTTGTGATGGACACGCTCATCCTCATTGTGCGAGATCAGGATAGGAAGCTTCCCGAACAGCGCTTGCTCTGGGCAGCGAACCCATGCTGCTGTACATGCCGCACGGGCAGCAGCGGACACCGGCTTCAACAGCCTGATGAACTACCAGCTCTGCCCTTCTGGACAGAAGTACTGGCTTCGGCGTTTTGAGGTGGTTGGCTGGTTCTTGCAGCTGACTAATGGTCACCTGCGCGGTATGCCGCTGGTATGCGCTATGCGGATGGGGGCTTCCCAATCTGGAAGTCAAGCGGCATGAATGACTGGACAAGGCCACGAAGTTAAGGGCGCCGGGGAGACTTCAACTCGCCTGTCAGCTGGGGACCTTGGAGATGCGAGAACGGGACCTCTGGTAGAAGCGGGAGACCGGCCATCTGGGCGACCTGACCCAGTACCTACCCTTCGAGCTCGTCGATGACGTGCTGAAACAGACACGAGCCGTGCAGCACCGGCTGCGGCAGTTGCCGTCCCGGGTGGGTGTGTACTTCTTCCTGGCCCTGGGGCTGTTTCCCGGTCTCGGGTATGCGCGAGTGTGGGACAAGCTGGTCGCCGGCCTGCACGGACTGCCACTGCCGGCCCCGTCGGAGAAGGCCCTGCGCGATCTACGCCGACGGCTGGGGCCCGCTCCGTTGAAGGCGCTGTTCGAGGTCATGGCCGGGCCCCTGGCTCAGCCCGCGACGCCAGGAGTGTGCTATCGGCGATGGCGGACGGTCGCCTTCGATGGCTGCAGCTCCATTGGAGCCCCTGACCAGCCCCGTATCCGCGCTCTTCTGGGCAAGATCAGGCGTACCTGTGGCGGCCTGGAGGGCTATCCGCGCCTGCGGCTGATGGCCCTGTGCGAGACGGGCACCCGTGGTCTGCTCGGTGCGGTGTTCGGCCCAGTCAACACCGGAGAGACGATCTACGCCCGTCGGTTGCTGCCGCTGTTGAACCCGAGCATGCTCCTGCTCGCCGACCGGGCCTTCGACGGCAGCGGCTTCCTCACCGCGGTGGGCGACACCGGGGTGATCTTGGTCGGCAGGGTGTCCGGGTGCGTGCTGCCCTTGCACACGTCGACCGGACCGGCGTCAGTGAGTGCCACCGGCCCCGCCGCGGGCGCGGGTCGGTACCGAGCCGGACCAGAGGCTCAGGTGAGCGACCTGGTCGGGGCCCGTGATGATCACCAAGTCCGCGCCCGCACCGCTACCTGGCCCTCACGCCAAAGGCCCGTACAACCATGGGACTTGAAGCCGCCTGGTTTCAGCCTGCGAACGTTTCTGCCCGCGGATCTTGCGAGAAGTATTGACGTCATTCATGGGATGTCTAGCATTCTCCCGATCGGAACTTCGACCACTGTTCGATATGTCGAACTATCGGAGTTCCACCACACCGGCATCCGGGCAGCCCTTGACGGGCCGGACCGGAGTCGCTTGCTCAAGGATGACGAGGTCCTTATGCGCAGACGCAGTTTCAGCCTCAGGCGCCCGTCCGCGGTGCTCGCCGCCGTGGTCGCGGCCCTGGCCGCGTTGGCGGCGCTGCTCGTCGCCGGCCCGGCTCAGGCGGCCACCACCAGCGACGTGCGCGGTGTTGATTCCGGCCGCTGTCTCGATGTGGCAGGCGTCAGCCAGACCGACGGCGCGAACGTGCAGATCTGGGACTGCCACGGTGGAATCAACCAGCAGTGGACGTTGACGGACAGCGCCCAGCTGACCGTGTACGGCAACAAGTGCCTGGATGTCCGGGGCGGCGGCACCACGTCCGGGACCCCGGTGCAGATCTGGACGTGTACCGGCACTGAGAACCAGCAGTGGCGGGTGAACCCCGACGGCACGATCGTCGGCGTGCGATCCGGGCTGTGCCTGGAGGTCTCGGGCTGGGGCAAGGCCAACGGCACGGAGGTGCGGCTCTGGTCGTGCCACGGCGGCGCCAACCAGAAGTGGACCGGCCTGTCCGGGGCGAGCAACGCGTGTGCTCTTCCGTCGACCTACCGCTGGACCTCGACGGGTCCGCTGGCGCAGCCGGCGAACGGGCAGCTCGCGCTGAAGGACTTCGCCACCGTGAAGTACAACGGCAAGAACCTGGTCTACGCGACCACCGCCAACGAAAGCGGGTGGGGCTCGACGGGGTTCAGTCCCTTCACGAACTGGTCGGACATGGGGGCGGCCACCCAGACCAAGACGAACCAGAACGCGGTGGCGCCCGAACTGTTCTACCTCTCGACCAGGAACATCTGGGTGATGGTGTACCAGTGGCCGTCGTTCGTCTACAGCACGTCCAGCGACCCCACCAACCCCAACGGCTGGTCCGCCCCGCAGCCGCTGTTCACCGGCAGCCTCCCCGCCGGCGAAGACGGCGCCCCGCTCGACGCGACCATGATCGCCGACAACCAGAACATGTACCTGTTCTTCGCCGGTGACAACGGCAAGATCTACCGGACGAGCATGCCGCTCGAGAACTTTCCCAGCAGTTTCGGCTCCTCGTACACGACGGTCATGAGCGAGACAAACAGGGACCTTCTGTTCGAGGCGCCGGAGGTCTACAAGGTCCAGGGCCGGGACCAGTACCTCATGATCGTTGAGGCGCAGGGTTCGAACCGCTACTTCCGCTCGTTCACCGCCTCCAGCCTGAACGGTCCGTGGACCGTCCAGGCCGGCAGCGAGAGCAGCCCCTTCGCGGGCCAGGCCAACAGCGGTTCCACCTGGGCCCAGGGCGTCAGCCACGGTGACCTGGTCCGCAACAACCCCGACCAGACCATGACCATCGATCCCTGCAACCTGCAGTTCCTCTACCAGGGCCTCCTCAAGGACATCCCGCCGAACACCGGCTACATGAGCCTGCCGTACCGGCCGGGCCTGCTCACCCTGCAGCGCTGACCCGCCTGATCCACGGTGATCGCGATGGGGTGCGGTCCGCCGACGCGTGGCCGAGCTGTCCACGGCGTGGGTAACTCCACCTGCTGACCGATACTCACCGCCTTGAGGAACCCCGGCCGCGCGTCGGCTGGGGTTCCTCTCTTTCGTGGACTCTCATCGTGGGTACGGACCGAAGCCCTATGACGCCACCAGGAATCCGCCTGCCGGCCGTGGTGTGCCGAGAATTCCGCAAGCCCGTCCCGGGCATCGGTCCGTGTCGCCGTCGTCCTCCTGGACCCACGTCGTCTTCCTGCTGCGACTACGAGCCCATCGCTTCGGCGCCGACGCCCACCTTGGCTTCGTTCACCTTCCGTGACAGCGTTTGTCGACCAGTTTGAGCGGCGATTTGCGATCTCTGGGGGAAAGGTCTTCACGAGTTCCAGCACGAGTGGTCTGCTTCCTGGGGCCCTTCGGCCAAGGGTCCACGTTCTGTAGCGGCGGGTGGTTGGCTCCGCCGCATGCCGGTGGAATTTCCCTCTTCCTGTGCTTCCTGTGCGGCTTCAGCCGCTCGGCCACCGCGGGGCGGTGCGCGGCCGGAAGCATGTGATGGTTCGCGCCGTCGAGGTGGAAAGGGAGCCCGGGCGTGTCACCGTCTCACCGGGTCACGGGATCACCGGGTCCGGTGAGACGGTGCGACCACGTCTCGGCGAAAAAAATGATTGAGATGGCAACCTTTCCGCTCTGAGTGGCCACTTAGGGGTGTACCGACGAGGGCGAGCCGTGGTCAGCGGCGCTACGCCCTCTATGTCACCACCCGATCGGAGCACCACGTGTCATCAGACGACCCGAGATCCGCCGAGCAGCCGATGCCTCGGGGTCGCACGCCCCGCCGTAGCCGGATGCTCCGGCGTTGTGTCGTAGGGGCGGTGGCGGTGCTCGCCGCCTCGGCCGGTGTCGGCGCCCTGGCACCCAGCGCGGTCGCCGCGTCGACCGTCGGCATCCGTGTGGATGCCGGTACCTCCTTGGGCACGGTGCCCAGCAGTGGTGCCGGCCTCAACACGGGCGTCGGCGACGAGCACATGGGGGACGCCAAGGTGTCATCGCTGATGAAGGCCGCGGGAGTTCGGCAGCTGCGCTTTCCCGGCGGCTCCGGCGCGGACGGCTACCACTGGAAGACCCACACCATGAGCGACGGCGGCTGGGTCGTACCCAACACCGACTTCGACCACTTCATGGCCACCGCGAAGAGGGTCGGCGCCCAGCCGATCCTGACCGCGAACTACGGTTCCGGCACCCCCCAGGAGGCCGCCGACTGGGTCAAGTACGCCAACGCCGACAAAGGTTACGGCGTGAAGTACTGGGAGATCGGCAACGAGGTCTACGGAAACGGGCACTACGGCAACGGCAAGGGCTGGGAAACCGACACGCACGCCGACAAGAGCCCGACGGCGTACGCGAAGAACCTGGTCGCCTACGCGAAGGCGATGAAGGCCGTGGACCCGAAGGTGAAGATCGGAGCGGTGCTCACCACCCCCGGCTTCTGGCCGGATGCGGAGAAGGCTCCCGGTGACACCGCCGACTGGAACAACACGGTGCTCTCCATTGCGGGACGCTCGATCGACTTCGTCATCGTCCACTGGTATCCGGGCGGCACCACCACGGCCGACCTGCTGAAAACCCCCTCCCGGATCGCCGGTGTCAGGTCCTCGCTGCGCTCGCTGATCGCCAAGTACGCGGGCTCGCGCGCCGCTTCGGTGGAGATCGCGGTCACCGAGACCGACACCGTCTTCTCGCCCGCCCTGACCAGCCAGGCCGCGGCCCTGTTCGCGCCGGACACCTACATGACCTGGTTCGAGCAGGGTGCCACCCACGTGGACTGGTGGAACCTGCACAACGGCTCGGGCGACGCACCCACCACCGTCAACGGCCAGACCGACTACCAGGACGGGGGTGTGCTCTCCGCTGGAACCTGCGCCGGGGGGAAGTGTGAACCGCCGCGCGAGACGCCCTTCCCCACCTACTGGGGCATCCGCTCGCTGACCGCACTGGCGCGGCCCGGCGACACCATGGTCAAGTCGTCCTCGGGCAACTCTTCGGTTGCTGTGCACGCGGTGCGGAGCGGCAACGGCGGTCTGAACGTCATGCTGATCAACAAGAGCCCGCAGAACGCGGCGCGGGTGTCGCTCTCGTACGCCGGATTCACACCGGCCGCGGGGGCGGTCACCACCGTTTCGTATGCCAAGGGAGACACTGCCCTGACGACGGCGAAGCGGGGCACGGCGGTCGCACAGACGCTGCCGCCGTACTCGATCACGACTCTTCAGCTGAAGCCCGCGTCGGGGACCGCCGGCGCTGGCAAGCCGACGCCCGCCCCCACGCCGACCGCCGTCACGCCGGTTGACTCCGCCCCCGGCACGACCGGCACCCGTGCGCAGGGGGAGATCGGCGCACCCGTCGGCCAGCCGACCCCGAGCAGTACGTCCGGCGACCTGGCTTCCACCGGGGCGAGCAACGCTGTCACGTACAGCGCCCTCGGTGGCCTTCTGGTCATCGCCGGCGGCGGCGTGCTGGTGCTTCGCGGACGTCGCCGCAGGGGTTTGCACGGGAAGTGAGACCGCGTGAGTGACTGACGGCCCGGCAGCAACGCCACCACCCGTGGCGTACGCGCCGGGCCGTCGGCCTCCGCGCCGGCGTCGGCGGTCAGAAAACAAACAAGCGGCAGATCGGCTCCGGGCGCCGGCCGCGCCGATCCTCGACGTCACCTCGGCCTCGATCAGCTCCTGGAGCATCCGCTCGGCCACGGACCGGACGAGTTCGAGTCCGTCCGCCGAACGCAGTGACTCAAGCAGCCGAAGTAAGTCCTGCTGGGACAGGCCATCATGCACCTCCTGGTTGAACTTCCCGTTCACCAGGGAGAGTTGCATGGTGGCCCGCCTGCCGGGCAAGAAGCGGAATCCCAACGACACAACGACACAGCCCCCGGGAGGTACGCCCCCAGGTCGATCGGCTACACCACGAAGCGGGACGCCCTCCCCTATCGACGGGCCGGACATCTTTCAGCCGTGACCTCAGCAGAAAGTGAGCGTGAGCGTCGTAGGCACTCAAGTTCGGAGAGATCTGACCCGCGTGGCACACACCTGGTTACTGGTGCCCGGTCCAAGTTTTTTCGGACCTCGCTGTCGGCCGTGCGACCTCGGGCGCGCGCAGGCCGAAACTCCCCTTGCCCAGCGGGTAAGGGGAGTTTCGGTGGGCTTGAACCGGATAGCGATGTCAGCAGGAGGGCAAGCCCACGAAGCCGGCGCGGACGAGCTTCCACTGCTGGTCCACGCCGCCCCAGTCCGAGTACTGGACGATGCCGGTCCCGTCGGCGGAGGAGAAGCCCGGTACCTCGACGGCCTTCCCGCTGTTGCGGTTGATCAACCGGACGTATCCGTCCGATGAGTCCGCCAACCGGAACTGCTGGTTCACGCCACCGTGGTCGCTCCACTGGTGGATGGGGGCGTTGTCGGCCGTGCTTGCCGGAGTGCCTCGCCTTCAACCGGTAGTAGCCGCCACCGGAGTCCACGCAGCTCCAGCAGCCGGGCCTCGGCCACGGCCAAGTCCTCATCTACGTTGAAGCAGATGTGAAGCTGCTGGGGAACGACTTGGCCGGGCCAGCTCGGAGCCCGGTAGTCGTCGACCCGCTGAAAACCGATGAGGAGTCCGTGCTCACCATTGAGGCCCGCGAAGTCGGCGTCCGACTTCGGGTGCAGTTCAAGGCCGGTGGCCTGCCGATAGAACGCCGCCAAGGCCAGCGGATCAGGGCAGTCGAGCGTTATCGCAACCAGCTTCATCTGCAGGGACATGGCACCTCCGGGCCGACCAGTGAACTTCCGCCACGAGCACCCTAGAGACAGCTACCTGCGGTTGAGCGGGAAACCGGCCGCCGATGTGTCCCACTCAACCGTAAGCGCCGCTGGTCACAGCCTTGTCCTACCCACAGTTATCTGTGGAATAAGCCAGCAGGATCGTCACCAGCCGCAAACGGCGGGGCGCAGACGACCGATTAAGCCCCCTCCAGTGCTATGGAACCGGGGGCAGCCAATCGGAAGGAAGGGTGACCGTCGCAGGCACAGGAGCGCCGAGGGTAGCGAGAAGCCCACCGGGAGCCGAACCCGTCGCGCCAAGGAAGGACACCTCGCCGCCGGAGAACGCCGCGCCGGCGAAGGACACCCTGCCGTCGAAGGACACCGTGCTGGCGGAGAACGCCGCGCCGACGAAGGACACCTCGCCGCCGGAGAACGCCGCGCCGTCGAAGGACACCCTGCCGCCAGAGAACGCCGCGACGTCGAAGGACACCTCGCCGCCGGAGAACGCCGCGACGTCGAAGGACACCGCGCTGCCGGAGAACGCCGCGCCACCGAAGGACACCCTGCCGCCAGAGAACGCCGCGCCGTCGAAGGACACCTCGCCGTCGGAGAACGTCGCGTTGTGGAAGGGCACCCTGCCGTCGGAGAACGTCGCGTTGTGGAAGGGCACCCTGCTGCCGGAGAACGTCACGTTGTGGAAGGACACCTCGCTGCCAGAGAACCTCGCGCCGACGAAGGACACCCAGCCGCCGGAGAACGTCACGTTGTGGAAGGGCACCTCGCTGCCGGAGAACGTCGCGCCGTCGAAGGACACCGTGCCATCGGAGAACGTCACGCCGTGGAAGGGCACCTCGCCGCCGGAGAACGCCGCGCCGACGAAGGACACCCTGCCGTCGGAGAACGCCGCGCCGACGAAGGACACGCGGCCGGCGGAGAACGCCGCGCCACCGAAGGACACCCTGCCGCCGGAGAACGCCGCGTCGCGGAAGGACACCCTGCCGCCGGAGAACGCCGCGAAGTCGAAGGACACCGTGCCGCCGGAGAACGTCACGCCGCGGAAGGACACCTCAGCGCCGGAGAACGTGGTGCCGCGGAAGTCCATATCACCGTCGATGGTGACCCCGGTGAGATCAAGGTTGCAGCCCTGCCACGAGCGGTGAGCGCCCTGGGGGATGCGGGAGTGGTCTCCAATAAGGCGCAGGATCGTGTGCCGGACCTCGCGTAGTGCGCGGTACCGGTCCTTCTTGTCCTGGTGGGCCTCGCGCTGTTCTTGGGTGAAGGTGTCGTCGGGCGGGTTGCCGGGGTCGGGAGGGAAAGGCAGGCGGAGGTAGGCGCACAGAACGTCGATGCAGGTCTGGCGCAGATTGTCGTCGGGGGCGTCGTCGGCAAGACCAGCAAGGGCGTGAACGCCACCGAGCCGGACGGCCGGGGAGTCCGAGCCGAGTTTGTCGACGGCCTGGGAGAAGCGTTCGGTGTGAAGCCGGGTGGCTTCACGGTGGGCGCCGACCTCGTCGACGCGCTGTCGACGGTAGGCGACGACCAGGGCCACGAGCGCGCCGGCCCCGGCCACCACGCCGAAGGAGAGCTTCACCAGGTCGAAGAGCGTCGTTGCGTCGAGCTTCGCGGTGTTGTCGATTCCCTGGAAGTCCAGCAGAACCACCAAGCCGTAGAAGATGCCGCCCGCAACCAGAACCGCAGCGACGAAGGTAACGGTCAGGGCCCGGCGGACCTTCCACAGCCGCAGCTCCCGGTCGTCTCCGGTTGGTCGTGGCCGTCGGTTGGCTGTCATGAAGACGGAGACAAGGCTGGCAGATCGACGGTTGCAGTGAGGTTCAGGATATGAGGACCGATTACTGTAGGCCCCCTAACCTCAATACCGGCAAGCCCTTGGGAAGGCCGGATATGGACCGACGGACAGCACTCTTCAGCGGTGGCGTCCTGGCCGCCGCGACCCTCGCCAGCTGGACTGCCGCCTACCCAGCCGAAGCCGTCCTCGCCCCCGGCCGGCTACGTGTGACGGCTCGCAGCGCCTCGCTGATCGAAGCGCGCCTCGCCGCCCTGCGGCTGATGGACGATGAGATCGGCTCCGGAGACCTACGAACTGGCTCGCGTCGAGGGCCGCATGATCACCGAAGTCCTCCGTACCCGCTCCTACAGCGAAGCCGTCGGGCGTCGACCGTGGTCGGCGGCCGCCGAGGTGCCCCGGATCTGCGGCTGGTGCGCATTCGACTCGGGCAACACCGACCTGGCGGAAGCTCACTACATGGGAGCCGTACGGTCGGCCGCGAGCGCCCACGTCTACGAACCAATCTCCGAGCCCATCAGCAGTTGCCCGCAGTCCGCGAATTCCTCGACCGCACAATCTGACCACTCCACGGCCCGTGGCCGTTGAGCTTCGGCTTTGCGAAGGGGTCCGACACCTGCGCGCTCAATCCCCGCGGAGGTCTCTTTCGCCATACGTGATCAAGGGGCGCAAGCAGGGCATTGTCAGTGTCGGCGGCGAAGATGGCTGTATGGCCATCACGATGCAGAACTTTGCGCTCACCTGGACTGATCCGGACGGAACCCCGCGTTCCTCCGCTGTCGCGTACCACAGACCGAGCGCCGCCGGACGCAAGAAGGAACTCGGTGACGCGGGTTGCAGCGACGTGCAGATCATCGAGACCGAACCGGGGCAGCTGCCCGAACCGGCGGTCTGGGTTCTGCCCCCTGGGCGAGCATCTCCACGTTCCCTCTGGACCGGGCCTGGCTTCAGGCCCTCTGGGTCCAAGCGACGGCTGGGGATGACGTGCGGGTGCAGCCATCCCGCAAATGGCCGCAGGTCAGGCGGTGTGCCAGGCGCGAAGCTGGGCTGCGATCTCCTGCACGCCGGCGCCTTTGTGCTTGGCGCGCATGACGAGGGCGAGGGCGTCCTCGGGCTCGTAGCGCATGGACTTCTCGTTCGTGCTCAGGAACGTCTCGGCGACCAGCCAGGCGAAGAACTCGTTCTTCGCCTCCAGCGGCTCGTGGAGAGCGACCGTCTCCAGCATGGCCGCCGCCTTGAGCCAATCGCTCGAATAAACGTCCCGGCCCATGTAGCGGGCCTGCACCCGGGCGCTGACGGCGTTCAGGACGCCCAGGTCGAGGCACGCAGGATCACCGGGAAGGGTCTGGGCGATCTGCAGGAGTTCTTGAGGAGTGAGGAAGCGCGTCACGCCGCGCGGCCGTGCTGCCGGATCTCGAACAGTTCCCGGCTGCCCATGGGCGCCGGGTCGGGGTACTCCGCCGTGTCGGCGAGGGCCTCCTGGACGTCCCGCGTCGCGAAGACCTCGGCGAGCTGCGCGACCCGGTCGCGGGTGCGGTCCAGGGCCTTGATGAAGGGATCGTCGGCCGCGGCGAGGGCGGCGTCACGGACGAAGACCTCGGGAGACTTGCCCACCAGCTGCGCCGCCTTCTCGACACGGGCGTACTCGTCGGGGGCGAATGGCAGCTGTGATCCGTTCTCGTCCATATGAGGACGGTACCAGCGGATCCTGCCACGGACGGAGGCCTTGGCAGGACCAGGCCCTCTCGCGAGCGCCCACCGACCACACCGCCGAACTCTGTACCCAGGCCCGTTGAAGCGCAGGTCCTTGGTGGTAACGCTGAGCCAATGGAATGGCGACTGCCTGGGCGATGCTCGCGAAACCCGTCGGAAACCTCCCCACCAGCCCTTATGCCAGAGGCCAGAGGGGACGGGTTCCGCGCTCTGGTCCCCGTCGACGCAGGGCGGGTGGTGCTGCGCTCGAGGCTGGGATCGCGCAGCTGCCGGATGCGACCACACTGCCGAGGCACAGGTGCGGCCCGGGCCGCGGGCGAGTGGCCCGCGCACTTCGTCGCCTTGGATCTCCTGCGGCTGTCCGGGACCGACACCACCGCCTGGCCGAACCGGCGGCGCCGGGCCGCGCTGGAGTCGGTGTTCGCCGACCACCGGCTGTCGGCGCCCTGCAAGTCGCGTGCGTTCGACTGGCGACGTGCCACAGTCCGACTTACGGTCGCGGCAGTGGCCGGCACGCCGGGCCCTGGCACAGAACGGCATGCTTCGCCCGGGCACAGCGTCCGAGTACAACCTCCAACGGCTGTCTGTGTAACGCTCGCGCCGGCCACCGTGTGCCGCATCCTGGTGAGGCGAGGACTGAACCGGCTGCGCGACGTTGACCCGCCGACCGGCGAGCAGCCGCGCAACGTAATCCGCTACGAGCACGGTCGGGTCGGCGACTTGGTCCACGTCGACATCAAAAAGCTCGGACGCATCCCCAAAGGTGCCAGATGGCGCGCCGGCATCGGTACCGCGTCTCCAGCCGCACCGGGCCCGCATGGGGAAGGTCGGCGGCACATAGCTGCACTCCGCGCTCGACGACCATTCCCGGCTCGCCTATACCGAGGCCCTGGAGGACGAGAAGGCAGGGGCCACGGCCTCCTTCTGGCGCCGGGTCATGGCCTTCCTCGCCGCCAGCCGGAACTCGATCAGGCCTGCTGGCGTTCGAGTCGTCCCAACTGAGCAATGGCGAACTGGCAGAGGCGTAGTCCATACAGGTCAAGAGCGTCATCCGGGTCCTCGGCGTAGTGATCAGCAACGGACGGCCAGACATCCCAGGCGGCTCGAGCAGCGGCGCGGTCGGCGTCGGTGCGCGGCCGCGCATCTGCTTCTGCTGCCGCCCGGGCCCGCTGACGGTTGAGCATCAAGGTGGTCCACTCGGCGTTGTCCGTCGGGGCCACCGCCTGCCGCGCAGCCTCGATCTGCTGGGCCGGCTGCTGGTCGAAAGCCGCCACGACCGAAAGGCGCTGTGCGATGAACACGTCCGGGCGTTCCGGCCGCCACCGCGGCGTCTTCACCTCCAGTTCGGCGCGAAGCTGGAGACGAGCATGAAGCGCGGGGTGTGGTACGTCGGGGCGACCTTGCCGCCGCGGGTGCGGCAGGAGCTCGCGGAGGGCACCTCACAGGTTGGACAGTCGAACTGTTCGACGGCGATGGCCGGTTCGGCGGGCTGTGGCATGTCGCAGAACCTACGCGAGGCATTGTGCGAAAGCTGTTGTGTGAGAAGTCGCGAGAAACGAAGATCAGGGGCAAACCGGACACGGTCCGGTGGGGGTCTCCGGTCTACTCATTTGTGAGAGCTTGCGCGCTCGGCTGCGTTTGCAGATCGCCAGGCACGCACAGCGCCACCCGGGTGCATTCCCGGGCACTTCCGCTGGGCCTGTCGGGCAGCCGTCGCTGGATGCTCAGGCAGTGGGCCTGGGAGGGTGATTATGGTCGCCCCACCGGCTGCCGTCGGGGCATCTGTCGCCGGCTCAGTAGTTGCTGAGGAGGACCCATGGGGTCGATGTGGGACGACGTGTTCGCGTTTCGTCTGTGGCAGCGCGCGTCAGGCTCCGAACCCGGCCATGTCGCCGTCCACCTGGCCTCGGGTGGCCAGTGGCGTCTCGCGCTCGGCCTGCTCGACACGCTTGCCGAGTGGCAGTTGAAGGCGCCTGTCGTGGTCGCAGATGCCGGCTGCGGCGTCAGCACCCCCTTTCGGCTCGGTCTCGAGGAGCGAGGGCTCTCCCATGTCCTGGTCCTGACCGGGAAGGAAGTCGCCCAGCCGGAGGATGTCGAGCCACACCAGCCCGGTTACGGCGGGCTGGGGCCGCCGACCCTTCCCCGCTACCGCATCCCACCGCGAGCCCGTCCTCGTGGCGGAGGCCAGTGCGCATCCTTTCAGCGAGCCGACCTGGCGGCAGGGCAGCAAAGGCGCGATGACCTCACGGTTCGTCCCACATCGTTCGCGGACCGATCAGACATGCCGGATCATGCCGCCCCGGTTCGTTCCAGCCGGCAGCCGAGCAGCCATGAGGTCGGTCGCAGTCCGCTGTTCACCCGAACCGGGCACCGAAGGCGGCCAGCACGGGCATCGATAAACGGGACAAATTGCTTATCAGGCATCTGACCTGGGGCTTCGCGTATCCACATCAGGCATCATCGGGCGATTTCAGGCCCATTCTGGGCCACTTTGTGTCAAAAGCTGATTGGTATAAATGTCCGGCAAGACCGGGCACGCCGTGCCCGGACCGGTACGGAATCGAGGTGAGTGCAATGAACGCCGAAGAACGTCAGAGCCGGATTCTCGCGCTCGCTCGTCACCAGGGACGGGTCGAGGTCACCACCACGGCCGTCGACCTGGCCGTCGCGCCGGAGACTGTCCGCCGTGATCTCGGCGTGCTGGAACGCAGGGGCCTGCTCCGCCGCACTTACGGCGGCGCCTATCCCGTCGAGGGCGCGGGCTTCGAAACGGGGCTCCCCGAACGGGAGACCCTGCACATCAAGGACAAACGCCGTATCGCCACGGAGGCGGTCAAACTCCTCGGTGACGCGGAGACCGTGTTCGTGGACGAGGGCTACACCCCGCAGCTCCTCGCCGCGCTCCTCCCGGGCGACCGGCCGCTGACCGTGGTGACCGCATCACTGTCCACCGCCGCTGCGATCGCGGACTCTCCGCAGCTCACCGTGCTGCTCCTGGGAGGCCGCGTCCGCGCCCGGACCCTGGCCACGGTGGGCTCATGGGCCTGCGCCATGCTCGAGGGATTCGTCATCGACCTGGCCTTCCTCGGGTCGAACGGCATCTCCCGGGAGCTCGGCCTGACCACCCCCGATCCGGTGGTGGCCGACGTCAAGGCCAAGGCGCTGGCCGTGTCGCGCCGACGTGTGTTCATGGGTCACCACAGCAAGTTCGGCGCGAGCAGCTTCTGCCGCTTCGCCGAGGTGGGCGACTTCGAGGCGATCGTCACCAACATCGGCCTGTCCAGCGCTGAGGCGCATCGCTACTCACTGATGGGACCCCGCGTCCACCGGGTCTGAACCGCTCAGCCCGCCCTCCCCCATACCGCCTGGGAGATCTCCGTCGGAGCCGCCCCGACGGCACCCCCTGCCCACGCAGCCGCACACACCCGCCTGCCCGATCCCACATTCTCCTCTCCGCTTCGCCTCTCACACCCGAGATTTCACGAAAGAGACGGTCATGAGCTCAAGAAGGACTGTTCTGCGGCACACCATGCCGCTCGGCGCGCTCGTCATGTGCGGCGCACTGCTCACCGCCTGCGCCGGTGCCGGCGGCGCCGGAGGCGGCTCCGGCTCGCACTCCATCAACGTGCTGATGGTGAATAACCCGCAGATGGCGGACCTGCAGAAGCTCACGGCGGCCAACTTCACGAAGGAGACCGGCATCAAGGTCAACTTCACGGTGCTGCCCGAGAACGACGTCCGCGACAAGATCACCCAGGACTTCTCCAGCCAGGCCGGCCAGTACGACGTGGCGACGATCAGCAACTACGAGACGCCGATCTACGCGAAGAACGGCTGGCTCGCCCCGCTGACCTCGTATGCGAAGAAGGACACCGCCTTCGACCAGGGCGACATCCTGCCCGCCATGCAGAAGTCCCTGACGGCGTCCGGCCATATATACGCCGAGCCGTTCTACGGCGAGTCGTCCTTCCTCATGTACCGCAAGGACGTCTTCAAGGAGAAGGGGCTGACCATGCCGGCCAACCCCACCTGGCAGCAGGTGGCCGCCCTGGCCGCCAAGGCCGACGGCGCCAAGCCCGGGATGAAAGGCATCTGCCTGCGCGGGCTGCCCGGGTGGGGTGAGGTGATGGCTCCGCTGACCACGGTGGTCAACACCATGGGCGGCACCTGGTTCGACAAGGGCTGGAAGGCCCAGGTCGACAGCCCCGCCTTCACCAAGGCGACCAAGTTCTACGTCGACCTCGTGCGCGCCCACGGTGAGGCGGGCGCCCCGCAATCCGGGTTCGCCGAGTGCCTCAACAACATCGAGCAGAGCAAGGTCGCCATGTGGTACGACGCGACCTCCGCGGCCGGCTCACTCGAAGCCGACGGGTCGCCGGTGGCCGGCAAGATCGGTTACGCACCCGCACCGGTCGAGAGGACCAAGAGCTCGGGCTGGCTCTACACCTGGGCCTGGGGCCTGCAGAAGGCGAGCAAGCACCAGGACGACGCCTGGAAGTTCATCTCCTGGGCGTCCAGCAAGAAGTACGAGGAGTTGGTCGGAGAGAAGCTCGGCTGGTCCCGCGTCCCGGCGGGCAAGCGGACCTCCACCTACGAGAACGCCAAGTACGTCGCCGCCGCATCGGCCTTCGCCGACGCCACCGCGAACGCGCTGAAGGCCGCCGACCCGCAGAACCCGGGCGTGCAGGCCCGTCCCGCCCCCGGTATCCAGTTCGTCGGCATCCCCGAGTTCACCGAGCTGGGCACGCAGGTCTCCCAGCAGATCAGCTCCGCCATCGCCGGCAAGACCAGTGCCGAGCAGGCACTGGAGACCAGCCAGGCATACGCCGAGAAGGTCGCCGCCAAGTACGCGGACAAGTGATCCCTGCCCGATCCACCCGACGCTCCCAGCCTCCCGGTCCCGCACCCGCGGGACCGGGGGACGGGGGCACAGCGGAGACATACCGATGACCCTCACTCAGTCGCTCACCAGGCGTGCCCGGGCGCCGCAGACCGCCGGGGAGGCAGCGCCTCCCCGGCGGTCTCGCGGGGCGTGGGCCCGGCGGGCCCCGCTGCTCCCGGCGCTGATCTTCATGATCGTGGTCACCCAGCTGCCGTTCGTCGGCACCCTGGCGATCTCGTTCATGCGCTGGAACGCCCTCGACCCGGCCAACAAGGCCTTCGCGGGACTGCAGAACTACACGGATGCGGTGACAGACCCGCAGCTGCGCTCCTCCATCCTGACGACCGTCACGCTGACGGTCACCGTGGTCCTGGTCAGCCTGGTACTGGGCCTCGGCCTGGCCCTGCTGCTCGACCGCCAGTTCCGCGGCCGCGGCATCGTCCGCACGATGCTGATCACACCGTTCCTGGTTGTGCCCGTGGCGTCCGCGCTGCTGTGGAAGCACGCGCTGTACAACGCCACCTACGGGCTGATCAACGGATCGCTGACCTGGCTGTGGAGTCTGTTCGGCAGCGACAACGCGCCGCAGCCCGACTGGCTGTCCTCGCTGCCGCTGATGTCCGTGGAGGCGTCGCTGATCTGGCAGTGGACGCCCTTCATGATGCTGATCCTGCTGGCCGGACTGCAGAGCCGCCCCATGGACGCTGTGGAGGCGGCCCGCGTGGACGGCGCGACCACCTGGCAGGTCTTCCGCTACCTCACCTTCCCCCACCTGCGCCGCTATCTGGAGCTGGCCTCGCTGCTCGGCAGCATCTACGTGGTGCAGAACTTCGACGCCGTCTACACCCTCACCGCCGGCGGCCTGGGCACCGCCAACCTGCCCTACACGGTCTACGAGACCTTCTACCAGGCGCATGACTACGGGCAGGCCTCCGCGGAGGGCGTCATCGTCGTCGTGTGCTCCCTCCTTGTGGGCACCTTCACGCTCAGGACCGTCTCGTCCCTGCTCCGAGAGGAGAGCCACTGATGGCCACGACCATCGAAACCCCCGGGGGCTCCACCGCGCGTCGCAAGCGCGGTGCGCTCGGCCTGCTGGCCTGGCTCTGCGGAGTCGCGTTCTTCCTGCCGGTCGCCTGGATGGTGCTCACCTCGCTGCACAGCGAGTCCGACGCCGCGACCAACCCACCGAGCCTGGGGGCACCGCTGACCCTCCAGGGATACCGGGAGTTCTTCGGTGCGAGCACCGGCGTCTCCCCCTGGCCGCCGCTGATCAACTCCTTCTCCGCGAGCGTCGTCTCGACGCTGCTGGTCCTGGTGCTGTCCATCCCGGCCGCCTACGCGCTGTCCATCAAGCCGGTGCGCAAGTGGTCGGACGCGATGTTCTTCTTCCTGTCCACCAAGATGCTGCCTGTGGTGGCCGGTCTGCTGCCCGTCTACCTGATCGCCAAGGACGCCGGCATGCTCGACAACATCGGGCTGCTGATCATCCTCTACACCTCGATGAACCTGCCGATCGCGGTGTGGATGATGCGGTCCTTCCTCGCCGAGGTCCCCGTCGAGATCCTGGAGGCGGCCTCCATCGACGGCGCCGGACTACCCACCGTCCTCACCCGGATCGTCGCGCCGGTCGTCGCCCCCGGCATCGCCGCCACCTCGCTGATCTGCTTCATCTTCAGCTGGAACGAACTGCTCTTCGCACGGGTGCTCACCGGCGTCGTCTCCAGCACCGCACCCGTGTTCCTCACCGGCTTCGTCACCAGTCAGGGCCTCTTCCTGGCCAAGGTGTGCGCCGCCGCCGTCTGCATCTCCCTGCCGGTGCTCATCGCCGGATTCGCCGCCCAGGACAAGCTGGTCCAGGGCCTGTCCCTTGGAGCAGTCAAGTGAAAGCCGCCGTCATCAGCTCGCCCGGCCAGGTCGGCGTCGAGACCGTCGACGACCCCACGCCGGGCCCGGGGCAGGTGGTGATCGGCGTCGCCGCCTGCGGCCTGTGCGGCACCGATCTGCACATCCTGCAGGGCGAGTTCGCGCCCACCCTGCCTATCATTCCCGGGCACGAGTTCGCCGGCGAGATCGTCGCCCTGGGCTCCGGGGTGCGCGATCTCAAGGTCGGCGACCGGGTCGCCGTCGATCCCTCTCTGTACTGCCACGAGTGCCACTACTGCCGTATCGGGCGCAGCAACATGTGCGAGCGCTGGAACGCCATCGGCGTCTCCGTCCCCGGCGGCGCGGCAGAGTTCGCGGCCGCCCCCGCCGCCAACTGCGTGAAGCTCCCCGATCACGTCCGCACCGAGGACGCCGCCCTCATCGAGCCGTTGTCCTGCGCGGTACGCGGCTACGACATCCTGCGCTCCACGCTCGCCAGCAATGTGCTGATATACGGCTCGGGCACCATGGGCCTGATGATGCTGGAGCTCGCCAAGCGCACCGGCGCGGCCACGGTCGACATGGTGGACATCAACGAGGACCGGCTCACCACCGCCCGCACGCTCGGCTGCAGCAACGCGGTGACCACCGCCGACGCGATCGAGCGCCCGCGCGGCTGGGACGTCGTCATCGACGCCACCGGCAACGCCCACGCCATCCAGGACGCCCTGGGCCGGGTCGGCAAGGGCGGTACGTACCTCCAGTTCGGCGTCGCCGACTACGCGACCCGGGCCACCATCGACCCCTACCGGATCTACAACGAGGAGATCACCATCACCGGCTCGATGGCGGTCCTGCACAGCTACGAGCGCGCCGCCGAGCTGTTCGCCGGTGGAGTGCTCGACCCGGAGATCTTCATCAGCGACCGGCTGCCGCTGGCGGACTACGCCGAGGCCGTACGACAGTTCCAGGCCGGCAAGGGCCGGAAGATCCAGGTCCTGCCGTGACCAGGACCACCGAACCCGGGCGGACCGCTACGCGGGCCGCCGGCCCGGCCCGCACCGGGCCGGCGCCCGCCGTCCTGCCCGGCAGAGGAGACACGGCAGTCCCCGGGCTCCCGGCGCTCGTCATCGGCGAAGCGCTGGTGGACGTCATCGCCGGTCCCGACAGCCCGCGCCGGAGCCACCCCGGTGGCAGCCCCGCCAACGTGGCGCTGGGCCTGGCCAGACTCGGCCACCCGATCCGGCTCGCCACCCGCGTGGGGCACGACCACAACGGCCGCCTGCTGCAAGGGCACCTGGAGGCCAGTGGGGTCGAACTGTCACCGGGATCCGTCGTCGACGCCGCCACCTCCACAGCGACCGCCGCACTCGATGCCGCGGGCGCCGCAAGCTACACCTTCGACATCACCTGGGCCCTGTCGGCGGCCGCCGAGGAGACGTTGCGCGACAGCCCGCCGGCGCACGTCCACACCGGATCCATCGCCACCGCCCTGATCCCGGGAGCCGACCAGGTCTTGCACACCCTGCACGCCCTGCGAACCTCGGCCACCGTCTCCTACGACCCCAACCTGAGGCCCGCACTGCTCCGCTCCGCGGAGCAGGAGCGTGAACGGGTGGAACAACTCGTCTCCCTCAGCGACGTAGTGAAGGCGAGCGAAGAGGACCTGGCCTGGCTCCACCCTGACGAGGACCCCGACAAGACGGCGGCCCGCTGGGCACGGAACGGCCCGGCGCTGGTCGTCCTCACTCTGGGAGCAGAGGGTGCCCGGGCCTGGTGGCGACACGGCTGCCAGGACATCGCTCCGGTACCCGTCCGGGTCACGGACACCGTGGGGGCGGGCGACGCCTTCATGGCCGGACTGACCAGCCGACTCCTGCACGCCGGGCTGCTGGGCGGCGGCCCCGGAGCCGAGGCGGCGACGGCACGCGCGGCACTCCGCACGGCAACGGACACCGATCGACTGCCCGCGGTTCTCGGCGAGGCGCTGGCGGTCGCCGCCCGGGCGGCCGCTCTCACATGCGCGCGTGAGGGCGCCGACCCGCCCACAGCAGCAGAACTGGTGGCGTGAGCCGACGAGCCGTCCGTCCCGCGCCGGTGTGGCCGGGCGGCTCGACTCCCTCCACAGCGTGCCCCGCTCTCGAACCTTGCCGGCGGTCTCCGATGCCAGAGAGGCGCGGTTGCGGGAGGAGGCAGCCGCTTGCTGTAGGGGGCTGCTGCGGCAGATAGGGGAAGAGATGCCGCAGGTGGGCGCGGGCGTGACGGAGCTACTCGGCCTCGGAGGTGAAGCCGAGCATGGCCTGACCAGTCGCTGGCCTGATGCAGGGCCTCAGCAGTCCGTTCCTGCGTGGTGCTGGGGCGCAGAAATGTACGGTCGACAACCTCGTAAAGGCCGTGGAGACGCCGGTCCCCGCGCAGCGAGTCGGCGGCCCTGCCAAGCAGTTCGCGCAGCGCGTCGGTGGGTTCGTGCTCGTCACGGCTCTCCCGTTGGGCGACCACTTGAGTTGCCCCAGCCCTTTGCTGAGGAGTCGGTGTCATGCATCAAGCCTCGGGGGACAAAATCCCGCATAGCTCGCTCGGGGGACAACTTAACGATCGTGGAATGAGAAGGACGCGCGGTGACGTGAGCGGCTGTCGATCGATCCCGCAGGGTGAACAACCGCCCGGTTTCGAACGGCTCCTCGGGCAACGGCATCAGCAACGGCTGTTCGAGGGCGAAGTCCTCGGCGATCGTCTGGTTCCTGGAGCCGATCCTGCGGGCGTCGTCCTGCCGGTCCCACTGCTCGACCATCTCGTTCAGCTGTTCGTCAACCTCACCAGGAACGTGCGCGGCAATGTGCGGGGTGGCACGGCCGGTCGCGGCCAGCGCGGTGATGCTGTTGCGTCGGCCGTTGTTCTTGGCCAGCGCGCAGGCTTCGACCAGGAGGGCGTGATTTGGCAGGTCTCATTTGGCGCGGCGACTCTGATGACCTTTTACGCGCCGCATCTACAATTCCCTTTTCTTCACGGGTGAGAGTGCTTTGAATTCTTTGATTTTTAATCCAGTCATTTAGCAGGGCGTGAGAACCCCCTAGATCTAGCGAGTAAAGCCACATACTTCTCCCCTGGCCGCCCCCACTCCATTCCCTAGCCCATTCGAGCAGGTGACCTACCTTTTGTTCGGCGGTGAACCTTGACGGCATGACAACCCCTTTCCTCCGCCGCCTAACTGCCAAGTCGAGAGAGCCGCAGTGACACGGTTGAGGAAGCCTCAGGCGTCGTCGGGTCCGTGGCCGCTGACTTTGCGGCCGAAGAAGCAGGCGGTCTCCGCGGTGTCCCCGATCTGCAGCCCGGTGTCGTCGCGGGCACCATGCATAACCCCGGACACCAGGAACCAGCGCAATCAAGGCTGGCCACACGGTTTTCGAGCTGGTCGAACAGGGTGCTATCGTCCGCTTTGCCTCGCCGACTTGGTCGTGACGATCATTCCGGGAAGTCGCTCGCGCGGCCCCGTGATGGTGTCGACGACGTCTCGCCGTCGCCAGCCGTACATCATCCGTAGCCAGAGCCGGGCTCGGGCGACGCCACGTCCACCCGTCGATATAATCCGGGCGGCAGCGTGGAGGACTGGTTGCGCCCTAATGTCGGGACCTCCCCGCGTCCGCTGCGGAAGGAATTCCGAGCCGAGATCGGGGCCCGTACCGACGGACTCGCCGAGTTCGCTCATGGCGTCGCTTCTCCATGGAAAGCCGGGGGTGGGAGCGCGCACGGCAGCAGCACTACGCTGGTGGCGCCTTCGACGAGTATAGGAACGGCTTGCCGAACAGGGCTGGCGCACAACCAGAGCTGCACGAAAGGGCATCTACATCGTCCTGTTAGTACCGACCGGTGTCCTTGCACGTGTCGCCGTCGGTGATTCCCACTGGTGCTGTGACATCGGGGCGGGATGTCGCCCGGCGGCCACGAGGGCGGATAGGACCGTGTCCTATATGGTGAGGCGGGCGAGGCACTTGTAGCAGCAGCGGCTGTGGCGAGGCCGGGAATGTCCAGCCACCTCATGATGCTTAACCTTTGCTTAGCTTCGCGCTTTCATGCGGTGCGCTGTCCAGAGGTTGATCAGAAACACGAAAAGTGCCCATTACCGCAACGATAGGACTTGCTGAGGGTCCCGTTGGCTGCAAGGGCACTTTCCAGGTGAAGCACTCTGCCGGGTCCTATCGAGGACGACGGCCGTCAGGTCGTCTCCCACGCTGGGTCGGTCCTGCTCGTCGAAACGGTCAGCAAGGCCGGTCTTGACCAGGCCGTGGCCCAACCTCTGGCTCCTGGCGCAAACCACGGGCCGTCCACGAGACCGGCAAGATCCTCCTGGTCGTCGCCCTGGCGGTCGCACTGGGCGGGAGAACGTCGCGACGCTGCGGTGTGAGCCGGCCGTCTTCGGCCCGGTCGCCTCCGACCCGACCATCTCCCGCCTGATCGACGCCCTCGCCGCCTCTGGTGACAAGGCTCTGCAGGGCATCTCCGAAGTGCGTAATCCTGCCTGGTCATTGGCCAGCAAAAGCGCGCCGGACACCGAGGGTCAGGTCGTCATCGATCTCGAGGGTGTTCTCGTGATCACCCACTCCGACGAGGAGAGCGCGGCCGCAACCTGGAAGAAGACCTACGGCCATCACCCGTTGGGTGGGGACGTACGTCTGTACCTCGGTGGCCACGATCAGGTGTACGCCGACACGTCGGGGGCAAGATCGCGGTGGTCATGGTGTCGCCGGCAGTGGTCTGCAGGACGGTGAAGCTGATGCGGTCCATGTCCAGGCCAGGTCGGGTGCAGGCGGTGCCGGAAGCGGCACGGATCAGGGCCTGGTAGGTGGTGAGCGGGGCGTAGACCTCCTGGTCGAGGCCGGTCAGGCAGCGGGAGCGCAGGACACGGCCGTCCAGCATCGTTGCCTTGATCGAGAAGTACGTCGTCTCCGACTGCCACCGCTCGTGGTAACGATCCACGAGCCGGGCAGCTGCGTGGGCGGTCGGGTCGGGAGGCTGGTGAGCAGACCTACCTGGACGGCGCCCGCACGCCCGCGCAGGTCCATGAAGCGGTGACTGCGACGTCCGCCGCGCGGCCAAGCTCGTCCACACCGGCCTGGCCTCATCCGAGCATCTGATGAAGCCCACCCGGCCCACCCCCGAGCCCTCGCCAGCGCCGCGGCGCAGCGCCCGAACGCGTTGACGCGCTCGGCTGCGGAGCGCCCGCAGGCCGGGGGGAACCAACCGAGAACCATGTCCGGGGAGCCTTGCCCGGCGGTGTGGCCGAGGGCCCGCACCGGCATTCCTGCCTTCAGCCGGTCAACGCGGATACGGATCACGGCACAGGGACACGAAGGGGGCCGACTCGTCAGCGGGGTCTGCGGGAGAAGCGGGTTCGGCCGGGGCCGGCCGGCTCGATACAGCGGGGCTGGACGTGCTCATAGGCCATGGTGGTCTGCACGTCGGCGACTTCTCTGCGTTCGGTGAGCCGGTCGATGACGAAGGCGTACACACCGTCGACGTCGGAGACCGCGATGTGCAGGAGGAAGTCGTGCGTGCCGGAGGTGACGAACAGGCCGATCACCTCCGGCAGGCGTGCGGCCCATTCCCGGAACCCTTCAATGACGGGGCGGGCCGGGGGACGGATGCGCACCGAGATGAGTGCCTGCACGGACCGGCCGACCGCGTTGAGGTCCAGGGCTGCGTGATAACCGGTGATCACGCCGCGCTCACGCAACAGCCGTACCCGCTCAAGCGAGGTGGAGGGGGAAACCCCGGTCTTGGCTGCAAGGTCGCGGTTGGTCTGCCGTGCATCGTTCTGCAGTTCCCGCAGAAGAGCCCGGTCCAGCGCATCAAGTTCCATGAAGAGGACTGTATGCCGCAGAAAATGCGCCTACCCTCCGCAACGCCTGGGACTTTGCCTAGCCTCGGCGACTATGAACGCACGAACGAACGGTCCCTTGCGCGGTGCGGGCCTGGTGCTGGGCGCGGCTGTGCTGTGGGGGACAGTCGGCCCTGCTCAGGTGGTGGCGTCCAGCCCTATGACGCCGACGGCCCTGGGCGGCTGGCGGCTGGTGGTGGGCGGCCTGATCCTGGCGGCCTTCACCGTCCGCAGGAACACGCTGCAGGCACTGACCACGGGCGCAGTGGTGCGCCCCCTGCTGCTCTGCGCCGTGGCTACAGGCGTCTTCCAGGCAGCGCTCATGTCCTCGGTAGCGCGGACCGGAGCAGCTCTGGCCACAGTCGTCGCTCTGGGCGTCGCGCCCGCAGCGATCGGCCTGTGTGCCCGGTGGGTCACCGGCGAGCGCATGACAGCCCTCTGGATGGCCGGCACCACCGTCGCCGTCGCAGGCTGCACCCTGCTGCTGGCGCCGGGGAGTACGGGCGTGGACCCGCTGGGCCTCCTCCTAGCCGTGGCCGCCGGTACTTGCTACGGCCTCTACACCGTCTTCGCCAAGAAGCTGGCTGCCGTCGCTGGCACTGCACCGCTGCCCGGGTTCTCCGCGCTCTCCCTGCTCGCAGGATCCCTTCCGCTGACACCATGGATGATCAGCAACACCGCTCCCGTGTGGCAGGGCGCCACCTTCAGCCTGATCGTCTGGCTGGGCGTGGCGACCACGGCCCTCGCCTACTGGTTGTTCACCACGGGGGTGACGCAGGTGCGCTCAACCACAGCTGGAACCCTCAGCCTTGCCGAACCACTGGCAGCCGCGCTGATCGGCGTACTCCTTCTCCGCGAGAAGCTCTCACCGGTGGCATGGACCGGCGGCGCGCTGATTCTCGCCGGAATGATCACCATGTGTCTGCCGCCACGGTTCCTTTCCCCCCGCGAGGCACCCGTGCCACGGATCTCCGGCGGCAGGCGCAGCACGTCCGCCGCTGCCCTCGCATCTCCCGCACCAGGCGAACTCGGTGCAGAGCAGGCGCCGAAGTGCCACACGCCTGCATAGCCCTTCCCCAGTGCTTCGTCGAGAGAGCCGCCGAGTAGCCGGCTTTCTGCCAGGTAGCGGAATGCCCTTGTGGCGAGTTCCTTGTCTGCACGCGGTAGATCCGAGACGCCGGGATCGAGGCATCCCTGACACCACACGGCCCATTCCACGTTGTCGGCTACCTGCGTGCGCGGCACGCCGGGCTGTGCCTGGCTGACGTTGAGCAAGGGGGCGTCTCGCCCTGCGAACAGCAGCGTCAGGGCCAGGACGTCCTGTACGGCGCGGTACTCGAACGACGCCTGCGGCCAGCGTGCGCCGCTGTGCACGACCTGCTGCGGCCGGGCGACGCCGGCGCGAACACCGCGAGCGGCCAAATCACCGTTCTGGACACCGTGCTCGCCCAGATCCCCGATGACTGGTGAAGAGGCAGTGTTCCGACCCTGCACTATTCAGAACAACACCACCTCAAGCCAGCCGCCGTAGATCCTCCAGATACCGCAGGACGGCCGCGACTCGGCGGTCCATCTGGTCCGTCGAAGACAGATCGAGCTTCGCGAAGATGCTGCGGATGTGCTTGTGGACGGCGCCGTCGGTGACGACGAGTTTCTCGGCGATGGCGGAGTTACCCAACCCCTCGGCCATCAGGGCGAGTACGTCCCGTTCTCGGGGGCTGAGCCGTTCCAGGCGGGTGTCCTGGCGGGAGCGGGTGAAGAGTTGGGCGACGACCTCCGGGTCGATGGCGGTGCCGCCACCGGCCACGCGCCGTAGCGCGTCCAGGAACTCCTCGACCCGGCCGACCCGTTCCTTGAGCAGATAACCGAGGCCGTTCACCCCGCCGCCGAGCAACTCGGTGGCGAAACTCTGCTCGACGTACGCGGACAGCACGAGCACTGCAAGGTCGGGCCGTCGGCGTCGGGCCTCGACCGCGGCGACGATCCCCTCGTCGGTGTGGGTCGGCGGCATCCGTACGTCGAGGATGGCGACGTCCGGCTTGTGCACGTCGATGGCAGCCAGCGCCTCGTCGGGGGTACCCGTGGTGGCCACCACGTCGAGGCCCTCGGCGCGCAGCAGCAGGGCGAGCCCCTCACGCAGCAGGGGATCGTCCTCGGCTATCACGATCCGCATGTCAGGCTCCACAGGTCGGGCTCCACAGGTCGGGCTCCGGTCGTCACGATCCACAGGGAAGATCCACTGTCAGGACGGTCGGGCCACCGGGCGGGCTGGTCAGGGTGAGGCCGCCGTCGTGCGCCGCGATGCGGCGGCGGATGCCGGTGAGCCCGGAGCCGCCGTCCTCTCCTCCGGAGCCGAAAGCCCGGGAGCTGCCTCCGGCGCCGCCCCTGCCATCGTCCTCGACGGACAGTACGAGTCGGCCCCCGCCGCCGCGTGCCGTGACGACGGCGTGCCGGGCGCCGCTGTGCTTGGCGATGTTGGTCAGGGCCTCGGCGACCACGAAGTAGGCGGTCGCCTCGACGGAGGCGGCGCAGCGTTCGGGCACGTCCACGTCGATCCGGCAGGGCACCGCGCAGTTCGCGGCGAGACCGGCGAGCGCGCCCGCGAGGCCCCGGTCGGCCAGCACCGGCGGCAGGATGCCGCGGGCGACGGTACGCAGCTCGGCCAGCGCCTGTTCGGCGGCGGACTGGGCGCGTTCCAGGAGTTCGTCGGCACCCGCCGGATCGCGGGCCACCATGCGGCGGGACGCCCCGATCAGCACGGCGACGGAGACGAGCCGGTTCTGCGCACCGTCGTGCAGCGAGCGTTCGATGCGGCGCAGTTCGGTGGCGTGGGCGTCCAGGGCGGCGGCACGTGTGGCGGTCAACTCCGCGACGCGCAGGGACAGATCGACCTCGGGACCGGCCGACAGGAGCCGTCGCCCGAGGCCCGCCTGGAGCCGGGCCATACCGGGCGTCAGCCCCAGGATGATGGCGATCCAGCCCGCGCCCAGCAGCGTCACGGCGACAGCGTCCGGCCAGGTGTGCGCGTTTCCGATGCCCACGGAGGTGGCAGTCGCGCCCTCGGGCATGAACGTCCAGTACAGCGGGAAAGCGGTGTCCCGCACCGCGAAGACCGGCAGCAGGACGCCGAGCAGTCCCAGCAGCGCCCCCACGGTGGAGTGCCGGACCAGCCAGCCCAGTTCGCGGCAGGTGGTGCGGTCGACGAGGGCGGCCCGCAGCCGCGTGGGCGGGGGCTCCGGGGCGGCGACCTCGGGGCCCCAGCGGGCGAGCCGGCCGCGTTCCCGGCCAGCGAGGGCGTGCAGGGTGCGCAGGAGCGCGGGTGCCATGAGCAGCCCGACGCCGACGACGCTCGTCGCGGCAATGAGAGTCAGCCACACCAGCAACAGGATGGCGAGCAGAGCCGTGTTGAGCCCGGACGCCAGCTGGGCGATCGCCTCACCGGCGGCGCTCAGGCTCCGTAGCGCGATGTCCTTGAAGCTCTCGCGTCGGTCTGCCGCTCGACTCCTGCCCGCTGTCATGCGAACGACCCTATGCCGCCGGCGGGTTCGCCGTCACCCAAGCGGTGGGGCAGTACAGCCTGCTGTACCCCGAACCGGGCGGGCTGCGGGATCGGCCGCCAGGGGTGCTGATCCGTAGCGTCGGTGACGACAGCAGGAACGGCACACGGCCACCGCAGGACCACCCCACAAGACTCCGGGAGCAGCCCCCATGCAGCACACGACGACCCCTGATCCCGCCGACCGGCTCAGCTCCGGGGACATCGCCCGCACCCTGCTCTGGATGGTGGTGGTGGCCAGCGCGCTCACCAACATGGCGGCCTCCTTCGGCGGCGCCGACACCTGGGTGCACCTGGTGTGCGGCGCGATCACCGTCCTGTGCGCGGGCACTCTCGTCGTACGGAACCTGCGCGGCCGGCGATGAACGCCGCCAGCACTGCCGTCGGCGCCCCCGCCATCGCTCTGGAGGGCGTCAGCACGGCCTACCCGGGCGGCGTACGCGCCCTCGACGACGGGTCGTTGAAGGTCAAGACGCTGTGCCGACAGGACACGAACCTGCCGCTGGCAGTCGTGCTGCCAGCTCAACCCGGTGCTGCGGGGCTGGACGGCGTACTTCCGGCATGGGGTGTCGTCCGCTACCTTCCAGTACCTGTCGGCCTTCACCTGGCGCCAGGTCTTCGGATGGCTGCGGCGCAGGAAGCAACTCGCGGGCGGGCGCGTGGACTTCGAGTACGCCTACTTCCTCGTGCACCGCCGCCGCGACGCCGCCCTGCCGGAGGCCGTGTGCCGGGCCGGAGTGCGCTGGAAGATCGAAGAGAACAACGAGCAGGCGAAACAGATCACCGGGCTGGGCCAGTACCAGGTCCGCCGCTGGAACTCCTGGCACCGTCACGTCACCCGCGCGATGCTCGCCCTGGCCTTCTTCACCGTCCAACGCGCCCAGCACCCCGAACAGCAGCCGCACCGGAGAACGACGCGGTCTCCGACCACGAAATTGATCAGGCGATGAGCAGGGAAAAGCCGGACAGACCAGGGAGACCAGCGCCTACCGCTGATCCCCCTGACCGTCCCGGCACTCGTCGGCGTGCTCGCCGCCACCGCCCCCGCCGGCCACCACACCTCACCAGCTTCATCGCCAGATCCCTGCTGGAAAGTGGCGGCTTCAGGCCACTGCTACACCCGGGATTGTGAAGGGCCGAAAAACATGCCTACGAGTTGTTTTCTTCCGATTCGATCACTTGCAGGCACCTATCGATGGCGACCGACATGTATCGACGCCAGAGAGGAGTGAAAGGACCGGCGAGAATCCAACGCCGCCCCGGAAGCGGCTTGAATTCGTATGTCCATCGGATCAGGGTGCCATCGCCGTCGGGATTGAAGTTCCATTCACCACGAACGCCAGCCGCAAGCCGGGAGAGGACGTTCGTGAATCCCGTCAGCTGATACGCAAAACTGGAGCCTTCTGTGTACTCGGTCAGTTGTTCGTTGACCTGTGACCCATCGTCGAACTGCGGGTTCCTGGTCGGACCGACGTGATCCCATGCTTCGGTCTGGTTTGCCACTCCCTTGACGCCGGGAAATGGTGCCACCCGGTGGAAAACGCTCGACAGGTCGATGGGCATGAGCAGCCGAAACGCGTCGGCGGGCGCCATCGCGGTTCGCCGCTGAACTGTGATCTGAACAGTGTCGTCGGCTGGACCGATAAGGAGGGGTATCGCCTGTGTCACTGCGGCCCCCTGAGGCTCGGTCGCTTTCTTCGCCGTGATCAGTTTCTTGTCGGACATCGGTGTTCTCCTGTCTTGGTGGTGATGCATATCCACTGTGAAGCATTAACGAAATTGCGCGCCTTGCCGCCGCCATCTGAACGGAGGCGTCTCCTCATTACCCCTATGTGGCCGTGCGGTGATGCAGCAGCGATCGTTTTTGCTGAGGGTCGTTGAGGTAGTGCGGCGATATGTGGCTGGAGACGTGGTTGGTGAGTGACAGCAGGTCGCTGTTCACGGCTCAGATCGACTTGAGCACCCGGACCCGGTCGGCGATGGCACGCCGCGCGACGTCGGAGTTGAAGGCGATGGAGTCGAATTCGTGGGGGGCGCCGGGGTGCAGGTGGAACTCCACCGGTACGCCGGCGCGGCTGAGCTTGGTGGCGTAGGCGGTGTCCTCGTCGCGGAAGACGTCGAGCTGGCCGACCTCGATGTAGGCCGGCGGCAGGCCGGTCGCGTCGTCGAGACGGGCGGGAGCCGCCGTGGGCGGGACGCCGGAGCCGCCTACGGCCTTGCCGAGCAGTGCCGGCCATGCGGTGAGGCTGTCGTCGTAGGACCACAGAACGTAGGGCTCGATGTGAGGGTCGGGCGTGGTGGTGCGGTCGTCGAGCATCGGCATGAGCAGGATCTGCCGGGCGATCTGCGGGCCGCCGCGCTCGCGGGCGAGGATCGTCAGGGCCGCTGCCATGCCGCCTCCGGCGCTGTCGCCCATCACACCGATCCGGCCGGGGTCGACGCCCAGCTCGGCGGCGTGTTCGTGCAGCCAGCGCAGTGCGGAGTAGGCGTCTTCGAGCGGTGTCGGGAAGGGGTGCTCGGGGGCGCGGCGGTACTCGACCGACAGCATCGGCACGCCGCTGGAGGAGACGTAGCGGGAGACCGGGCCGTCGAACAGGTCGATGTGGCCGAAGATGTATCCGCCGCCGTGGAAGAACAGCACGGCTGGGCCGGGCTCGGCGCCGTCCTTGACGTACCAGCACATTTTGATCTGTGTGCCGTCGTCTGCGGTCGCGTAGTGCTCGTGGGTCGTCACGTCGGCCGGGATGGGCTGCGCGGCTCCCGCGGCGCCGATGATCGGTTCCCACATGGCGCGGCGGCCCGCGATGTCGCCCACAGCCGGCGGCTTGGCCTCGGCCATCGCGCCGGCCATCGGGGCCAGCGCCTCGGCGATTTCGGGGTCCAGGGACAGTGTCATGGTCTTTTCCTTTCGAGGCTGGCCGATCGGTGTCAGGCGGCGGGCGCGACGATGACGACCTTGCCGTGCAGCTCACCCGTGGCGGCCTGGGCGTGGACTGCCGGCAGCTGCGCCAGCGGCACCCGCTGCGCGACGTCGACGCGCAGCTCGCCGGAGTCGACCAGTGCCACCAGCCGCGACAGCTGTTCGGCGTCGCTGTTGACGAACAGGTCGATGCCGCGCACGCCGCGTTGGTCGTCGCTGGGCGCGGGCATCCACACCGTGGTGTTCACCAGCACCCCACCGGAACGGATCAGGGCGGGCAGCGCGGCCAACTGCGCCGGTTCGATCGGCGCGAGGTTGAGCACGACGTCGACCGGCTCGGTCACCGCCGCGGTCACCTCGGTGGCGGTGTGGTCGACGACCTCGTCGGCACCCGCGGTCTTGACCTGCTGGCTGCTGCGCGGGCCGGCCGTGGCGATCACGTACGCGCCGGCGTTCTTGGCCAGCTGCACGGCGTAGCCGCCGACCGCTCCGCCCGCGCCGTTGATGAGCACGCGCTGCCCCGGCGCCAGCTTCGCGTGATCGAACAGGGCCTGCCAGGCGGTGAGACCCACCAACGGCAGCGCTGCGGCGTCCGGCAGTGGGATGCTCCGGGGCGCCGCCGTCAGAATCCCGGCCGGAGCCACCACGTACTCCGCGGCCGCGCCGTCGCCCGTCATCGGCAGGAAGCCGACGACCTGGTCGCCGATTTCGAGATCGGCCACGTCCTCACCCAGCGCTTCGACCGTGCCGGAGACGTCGATGCCGGGAGTGTGCGGCAACGTCACCGGGATGGGGCCCTGCATGAAGCCCCCGCGGATGTTGCCGTCGACACCGTTGAACGATGTCGCGGCGACCCGCACCAGAACCTGCCCGACGCCGGGAACGGGCTGCTCGACGTCCTCGTAACGCAGGACGCTCGGGTCGCCGTACTCGTGGAAACGCACTGCCTTCATGGGAAACCCTTGTCTCGCGATATACCTGAGGTGCTGCGCTTTCGAAGCACCAACTTCGATGTGTGAGCCGACCGGCAGCCGGCGAGGTTAGGCGCCTGCGGATGCCAGGGACCGGAGCTTTTCGTGGCTCGGTGAGCCGGGCACGGTGGAGAAGATCAACAGTTTCTGGCCCTGCTCCGGATCAACCAGCCGTTGGCAGTACGAGTTGAACTCGAGGGAATGGCCGAGCTGGCTGGTATGTCGGTCGATTACTGCAGCCGGATCGCGTAGCAGCGTGGTCCGGCCGCGGGGAAGTCCGACGTCCTCCGGCTGCAGCACCTCCCGGCACACCCGAAGAAAGTCGGCCGGCAGTACCCGATTCATCTCGTCCTCCCGTGCTCGACTGACCAAGCATCGCGTGAACCAGAATCCGGATGAAGGCCGTCCTTATCCACGGACAAGTTGTCCGTGGCAAACCATGCGATGCAGGAGAGACGACCCGCCTGTCGTCACACAGCACCGGATGTTCGTTCCACGTCATCCGGAGCGCTGCGGTGCTCCGAGGCGACGCCTCGCGCTGTGAGCAGAGCGTCGGACTGGGCAGCGTCGAGCGGCCGCACGACGATCTCGGCGAAGAGCGGTGGCCGGTGAGAAGCAAGACGCTGCGCTGGGGAGGGATGGGCTGGGACGGGTACAGCCGGTGCCGTTGTGCCGGGGGTGCTGCCCGGCCCGAGCGCACGCAGTGGTCAGGTCTTGCGTGCGAGGGCTTCGCGGACTGCGGGTACGACTTCGGCGGCGAACGCGCTGATCTGTCGGGTGTGGTCTCGTTCGGGCCAGATGACGAAACCGTTCATCCCGACGGTGCGCACGAGCGCGACAAGGTGCTCGGCCCACTGGGCGGCGGGCCCCTGGAACGGGCCGGCCGACTCCGGTTGGATGACACCGGCGATGTTGTAGACCCGGCGGATCGTGTCCGGATCGCGGCCCGCCGCCAGAGCTGCGTCGTCGATGCGGCGGACAGCCGTGGGCAGTGCGTCGAGTCCGAGGTAGGCATGCGAGGGAAGCCAGCCGTCCGCCTTCGCACCGGTCAGAGCCAGCATGCGGGGCCCGTACGAGCCCAGCCACAGCCCCAGACCGGGGCTCGGCGCCGGACCGGGGTGGACGCCCGCCAGCGAGTAGTGCGCGCCGTGCGTGCGCACACTGCGCTCGCCACTCCACATGGCCCGGATGACGGTGATCGCCTCTTCAAGTGCCTCGACGGCCTCTCTGGGCGTGCGACGGGAGCCGCCCATGGCCTCGACGGCTTCCCAGAAAGCGCCGGCACCCAGGCCGAGCTGGACCCGGGAGCCGGTCAGTCTGTCCAAGGTCGCCACAGCCTTCGCCAGCACCGCCGGCGGACGCAACGGCAGGGAACTGACCGTCGGGACGAGCGTGACATGTCGCGTCCGCGCGGCCAGGAAGGTGAGCAGTGTCCAGGTGTCGTCGAACGCCGCTTGATACGGATGGTCCTGGATGGTGAGAAGGTCAAGGCCGAGACTGTCGATGAGTAGTGCCTGCTCACTGGAGCGGCCGACGGGGAGGGCACTTGGCTCTACGTTTGCGCCGAACAGGACAGGGAGGGGCATGAAAGTCTCCTGAGCGACCGGCGCTTGCTCGACGTCGGCCGCGGTGGTCGGAAGGGGGAAAGCGGGCCCGCCGTCGCCTCGGAGGCAGTGCCTTCGGGACCGGGCGGCAGCCAGGGGGGCGCTGTTCCGGCACGGGTGCTCGGGTCCGTGAGCGGTTCAGCGTGGCGGGCCGAGGATGACGCCGCCGTAGAGTTCGGATGCTTCCGCCAGGAGGGACTTGGGGATCTCGAAGCCGTCGGGGCGTGGGGTGGTGAGGTCGCGTCCGGCGTGGCGGAACATGCCCTCGATGCCGCCGGGTGTGGCGATCATCAGGAGGTCTGCGCGGTCGGAGGTGATGCGGTAGGCGTGCGGGACGTTGCGGGGCAGGTACACGATCCCGCCCTCGCGCAGTTCGTGTTCCTCCTCCCCGGACCAGACCAGGGCCGTGCCCTTGATCAGCATGAACACCTCGTCCTCGCGGGTGTGCAGGTGCAACGGCGGGGCTTCGCCCTTGGCGACGTCGAAGCGGCCCACGGTCAGCTTGCCCTCGGTGGCTTCCTTGTCGAGCAGCACGGAGAACGTTCCCCCGTCGAGCCATTCGAGCTTCTGCTGCTGCTCGGGCTGCGCCAGATAGGCCATCGTCATGAGAAGTCCGTTCTTGGAGGTCGGCGGGGAAACTGGTTCGGCCCGCCACTCGTAGGCGGGCATGGGCATCGGCGAGTGTCCGGACATCAGACATCCAGGTTGCGACGCCCCCAGACGGAGCGGGCGGCAGGATCCGGTGCCGAGCGGGCAGCAGCGGGGGTGGCATGCCGTCGAAGATGTGGAAACCGCCGGCCCGGACGTCGAGTTCGGCATGCACGCCGCAAACCCACAGACGGGAGGCAAGATCCTCGTTGCGGAAGGCCTCCGCGGAGCCGGCCTCGACGAAGACCGCAGGCGGACCAGCGGTCACTGATCACGGGCCGGGTACGGGGCGATCGTCGATGAAAGAGAGCAGTAGGGAGTTGACGAGGTCAGGGCGCGTGGCGAAGGCGAAGTGGTCGGCGCCGGGGAGCTCGGCCAGACGCGCATGTGGGATGGTCCGGCGGAGGTAGAGGGAGACGCTCGCAGGTACCTCCTGGCCGATCGTGCTGCTCATCACCAGGGTGGGGACCGTGATGGCGGGCAGCAGATGACGGTCGTCGTCGAGCGAGATGTTGTCGAAGAAGCCGAGCAGGGTCGCAACGCCCGCGTTGTGGCTCATGTCGCGGAACCACGAGCCGAGCTCCGCGGCACGGTCAGGGCCGATATCGGCGAAGACCAGGCCCGGGTCGAGGACTGCGTCGGTGATTCCCGCGATTCCGTTGTCACGGGCGGCATCGGTGAAGTGGGCGATGCCGATGTCGTCGAAGCCGTACGGCCAGTCGTCGCTGCGACGGAACTTGGGTGAGCCGTTGAGGACGGCCAGCTTGCCCAGCAGCTGGGGGTGTTGAGCGGCGAATCTCAGGGCGACGTGCCCTGCGGAGGCGAAACCGATCACTGTGGGGCTCTGCAGGCCGAGGTGGGTGATGAGGGCGGCGAGGTCGGCGGTGTACAGCGCGGTGACGCTGTCCACGGCGGGGGGCAGTTTGTCGGAAGCCCCGTAGCCGCGTAGATCGAGGAAGACGTTGTGGGTGTGAGGGTCGAAGAACTCCTGTTGGGCGGTCCAGGAGCGGGAGTCCAGGGGCAGGCCGTGCACCCATACGACGGGGTGGTGGCCGGTGCCCGTCTCGTAGTAGGCGATCCGGCCGCCGTCCACGTCGAGATGGTGGGCTTGGTCGAAGGTCAACGGGGGCATGTGTTGTGCTCCTGGTTTCGGGCGGAAGGTACCGCGGCACGGGACCTTCCGCTTGCGGTGTTCACAGGCCGGTCGGGTAGGTGACGTTGTCCAGGCCGGGTACGGTCACCTTGGCCGGATCGTTGTCGGCGGCGACGAGCTGGCTGACGGCGAAGTCGGTGACCGAGCCGGACAGCAGCTGCCTCGGGTCCTCCAGCACCATGCGCAGGCGGGTGGTCATGGCGCGCCAGTCGTCCGCGCCGTGAATGACGGGCATCTCGCTTATCTCGTTGACGGACGGGTCGGAGATGTCTGGGAGGGTGAGGTGTCCGGGGGTGTAGCGGGGCAGTCCGGGGAACATCAGATCGCCGAGTTTCACGGTGGCGCGGGTGTTGGACCAGATCTGGCGCAGCGGCTCTTCCAGAGCTGCCACCTCGGACAGGTCACCGTTGGGCGGCGTGGTGAAGGTGGGCGCGTGGGGTGCCATGTAGAGGCGTTCGAGAGGCAGTTGGTAGTTGGAGGCGCCCAGGAGCATGGTGGCGACGCTGGAGGTGTTCCAGGTGACACCGGCGGTGGGACGCCCCTGCTTGCCGGCGATGACCGCCATGGCCCGGCTCCAGTCGATCTCCTGCTCACGGAACCAGCTGATGATTCGGTGTGAGATGTCCAACCCGGTGAGGAAGAACGTGGCGATCATCATGTGAATGATGGTTCCGTGCCCTTCGGCACTGCCCTTTTCCAGGTACTCGCCGCGCAGGGTGGCGGCGTCGAGACGGCTCTCGTCGTCGAGAGCCGCGCTGAGGAAGCGGTCGGTGACGGCGAAGGTGTAGTCGGCCATGTCGGTGATGGCCTGCTCACGGCCGCGGTAGGTCTCGACCGCGATGGTGTCGCGCCACAACTCGGTGCTGTTCGCCTCCCGGCTGCGCCGCACCTGGGTCAGAAGCCGCTCCGCGTCCGCGCGCCAGCCGGGGGCGCCGTACTTCTTCCGCAGCTGCACCAGGGTGGCGAGGGCGGGGCCGAGGTGGGAGATCCCGGCGAGTTCCTTGAAGCCCTTGGTGGAGAAGCGGAAGCCCTCGACCGTGGGGGGCTTCCCGCCGCCGGGGTAGAGCGCGAAGTCGGTGCCGGTGGCGACGATCAGTGGCGCGTCGGCCGTGTCGGAGGCGGCGGTACGGGTGAGGTGGGAGCCGATGCTGGTGGGACCGGCCGTGTAGGTGGTGAACAGGTCGACGAGCTCGGGGCTTTCGTTGGCGGTCATGGACGTTCCTTGTCGCTGAGTGGAGGAGCGGGCACAGGAATCGGGGAACTCAGAGGGTGAAGCGGTAGAGGACCGTGCGGGCTGCGAAGCGCACGTCGGCGGTGAGGCTGTGGGAGACGGCGATGAGCAGACCCTCTTCGTCGTCGTGGAGAGTGGCGGCGTCGGTGGCACCCGTCGTGGGGAAGGTCTCCGTCTGCACCAGCTGCCCGTCTCGCCACTGGTAGATCTCGGAGTCGAGGTCGGTGGTTGGTTCTGCCGGTGTGCCCAGCACGAAGTTCACGCGGACGATGTACACGGTCCCGTCCGGACCTGGCACGACGGCGAACTCACGTGCTCCCGGTCCGTGCAGCGTCTGATGGACAACGAAACGGGTGCCGTCCCAGCGCAGCAGCTGCGAGTCGCTCTGCAGGCGGGCGACCAGCAGGAAGAATGCGCCGTCTGCGGTGAAGTGTGCGAACGCGCGGCCGTGCCGGTCGGCCAGCTCCTGCTGGGGCCGGAACTCCTCACCGTCGAAGCGGTAGAGCACCGACGGGCCCACGTGCTCGGCGTGCGCCAGGAAATGGTGACCGTCGACGGTGAAGGCGTGCCAGTTGTAGGCCCACCGCGAGTCGATGTCCTGGAAGTGGGCGAAGCGTTCACCGTCCCAGAGGAAGATCTGCGAAGGCCGGTTGTCGGCCTCCTGTTCCGGAAGGACGACCCCCTGGGCGAGGGCCAGGAAGTGCCGGTCCTCGATCGTGAAGTGCCTCCACTGCTTGGCGGCGAAACTGTCGAAGGACTGGAACTCGGCGAAGGAGGTGCCGTCCCATTCGAGGACATGGGACGAGGTGGCATACCGGTACGGGCCGTTGCCCGTACGGATGCTGGCCACGGCCAGGAAGGCACGGTCGCCGATACGGAAGAACTCCGCGTCCTCGCCGCCAGGCGCCGGTACGCGCTGGAACGGCTCGTATCCTCGCTCCCCTCGCTTGAGCAACAGCAAATCCGTGTCGCTGTCTCCTCCGTTCATGTCCGCCGGGGTGTCCGGCATGTCATAGGCGAGCTGCGGTATGGCGAGCAGATGCATGCCGTCCAGGTCGAAGGGCTCGACGCCTCGTGCACCGGAGGTGGGGACGGACTGGATTTCGGTCAGGTGTGTGCTGGGCATCGGGTGATCATCTCCTCGGTTTCAGTGCGGGAACGGCACCGACGGCAGAGCAAAGTTGTTGTCGAAGACGTGGTCGGGGTCGTACTGCGCCTTGAGTGAGATCAGCCGGTCGAGTACCTGGCCGGGAAAGGCGTCCTGCAGTTGTCTCCGCCCAGTACGTGTTTCAAAGCTCAGGTAGAGCCCGTTCACATGCGGCTGGAGCCGTTCCCAGTGCTCGTCGAGGCCGTCGCGCAGTGCGGGCACGGTGGCGGCCATCAGGGAGAAGTTCTGGGTGCGATGCGAGTAGGCCATGGCGGTGGGCGGTGTGTCGTTGACCGCTGCGCCGACCGAGCGCAGCTGCACCATGCCGGCCGCCTTCATGAGCGCTGCCATGCTCTCGGCGGCGGGCGGGGTGATGTGGTCCAGGAGTCCGGAGCGCGACACGGTGAGCGGTTGCTGCGCGTGCTGCGGCTCGTGTCCGGCGGGCAGCAGCCGGTGGTAGGGAGTGACGGTTGCGTGGTTGCGCAGTACCGGCCCGGCCGACAACAGGGGGGCGAGAGCCGCGCGGGCCTGCGTCGCGTCGGTGCCGGCGTACACGGTCATCGCCTGGGCCACAGCTGCTCTCCCGCCGGGACCTGCGACGAGCGTCAGGAAACTGGTGAGCGAGCGGGGGGCCGCCTCCACTGCTGCCGCCCACCGGGTGAGGAACGCGGCGGTGTCGGCGGCGTCGTAGACGGTCATGGCGACGATCACATCGCGCACCGGCTGAGCCTGGAACTCGAAGGCCGTCGCCACCCCGAAGTTGGTTCCCGCCCCGCGCACGGCCCAGAAGAGGTCCGGGCGGTGTTCGGGGTCGGTGCGGATGAGAGACCCATCGGCCAGGACGAGTTCGGCGGCACGCATGTGATCGATGGTCAGACCGTGCAGACGGGACATGAGGCCGATACCGCCGGCGGTGGCCAGTCCGCCGACCCCGACGTCTCCTGTGTCTCCGGAGGACAGCCCCAGGCCGTGGGGTGCGAGTGCTGCGGCGACGTCTCCCCAACGGGCTCCCGCTTCCACGCGTACCAGGCCGGACCGGCTGTCGAGGATTTCCACGGTGTTGATCCGGGACAGGTCGATGACCATGCCTTGGTCGTTGGTGGAACGGCCGCTGATGCCGTGGCCGCCGCTACGTGCGGTCACGGTAACCCCGGTGGTGCGGGCATGAGCCAGCGTGTCCGCTATGTCTTGGTGGTCGCGGACGCGGATCACGGCAGCTGGGGATCCGAGGCGGGTGTAGGTGTGCCGTACGGCGTCGTAGTCACGGTCGCCGGGCCGGATGGTGACCGTGGCAAGGCTCTCGGGAAATGTGTGCTTGGGTGCAGGCGGTGGGCCGGCGGGGGTCTCCATCGGTGCTCCGCGTTGTCCGTGTGGATGAAGGGGCTTGCGTGCATCCGTCACTTCGGCGGTGTGGTCCGTACACCGTGGGCGCGGGTCACCAGGTACTGGAGCGGGTCTTTGGTGTGTGAGCCGTCGCCGGCGATGAGGCGGCCCGCGTGCCGGCCGAGGTCCTCGGCACTGAACCAAGCGGGGCTGTCTGCTCCGATCGCGGCACGCGGGCGGGTGCGGATGGGCCCGATGATCAGCTCGTGGACACGGGGACCGGCGCCGCCCAGTTCCGCCGTGAGGGAGCTCACCAGCGACTTCTTCGCCGCGTTGGTCGCGCCCACGAGTGCAGCGAACGGGTAGGGGATCTCCGCGCTGAACCCGCTCAGATGCACCAGGGCACCGTCCCGGGACAGCAGCGGGGTGAGCGCTCGCAACGCGTGAAAATGACTCGTCAGGTTCGACGCGATCATCGACTGCCACTCGGCGTCGGATGTCTCGAGGATGCCGGTGCGCTCCGGGCTGCCCCAGTCGCCGATAGTGATGACGGCACCGTCCAGCGCACCGTACGCGGACAGTTGGGCGCGCACCGACTCGCTGTCCGCGTCACCGACATCGACCGTGTGGGTGATCAAGGTGCCCTCACCGGCGTCCTTGGCGTAGGCCACGAGGCCGGCCAGTCGTTCCTCGCTGCGGCCGGTAGCTACGACGGTGGCTCCCTGGCGCAGCAGTGCGAGAG
The DNA here is from genome assembly GCF_056435735.1 of Streptomyces sp. NPDC043878. NCBI lineage: Bacteria > Bacillati > Actinomycetota > Actinomycetes > Kitasatosporales > Streptomycetaceae > Streptomyces > Streptomyces sp. NPDC043878. The sequence continues at coordinate 30,556 of NZ_JBWKDW010000027.1, read as the reverse complement.
TCATCCCCTCTCCGATGCCGCCGGTCGCGCCCGCCACCACGACGGTCCGGCCGGACAGCGGCACGTTCCCCTGTATGTCGTTCACCGGCGAGATGCCTTTCCTGAAGGCGGGGGGGGTGGGCCCCGCCGGGTGGGAATGGGGGGCGGGCCGGAGCCCGCCCCCCAGGGGTTCAGACGGCCGTGGCAGCGCGCTTGCCCAGTTCGAGGGCGTGGAAGAAGGTCAGGGCACTCATGCCCATGGACGGCACGTTCTCCTGCATCAGCCGCATGCGGTGCGGGGCGTCGTGGAACTTGGGATCGAGCTGGAACTCGGCGGCCAGGGAGAACCAGGTGACCGGTACCGCGCCGGCCTGGACCATGCGCTGCACCGCCGCGTTGTGTCCCTCGAGCGAGGGGCTGCCGCAGGCGTCGACGGCCACGTGCACGCGGTAGCCCTCGCGCATGCCGCCCAGCACCGTCTGCAGCACGCATCCGTCCGTGGCTATGCCGCCGATCACCAGGTTCTCCCGGCCTTCCGCCCGGACCGCCTGGGCGAACGACTCGTCCAGGAAGGAGTTGAAGTCGACGGCACGCTCGATGACCGGCTGGTCATCGATGGCCTCCAACAGCTCCGGGTACAGCGGGCCGGACGGCTTGCTCGACTGGCCGTTGGTCACGACCAGACCGCTTTCGTACCACTTCGCCGTCTTCGCCAGGCCCACGACGTTGTTGGTGTGTTCGGCGAGGTTGTGGGAGCGCAGAAGGTTCGCGAAACCGACGGCGTAGTCGACGAGAACGACGGTGGTGTTGGCGGGGGTGAGGGGCTCAGGAGTCATGACGAGACTTCTTTCTGATCGAAGAGGAGGACAGCGGCGCGTTGATCGCGCAGCGGTGGGCAGGTGCCCTGGCGCACTGCTGACCGCTTGGTCACTGACGAAGGTGCCGTCGCGCGCCGTGCTGGGGGCCCGGAGGTGGGGTCGGGCATCCTTCTGTTCAGGCGTCGTGGCGGGCGGGACAGTCGATGTACCCGGTTGCGCCGCCGCTGGAGAAGGCGGCCGGATCGGGCGTCTTCAGCGGTGCCCCGGAACGTACCCGCTCGGCCAGGTCGGGATGGGCCGGCGCGAGCGCGCCGACGGTGACGATGTCAGCGCGGCCACGGGCCGGCTCGTGGGAGAGGGGGTCAGTCGACGGTGAGGACGAGCTTTCCGCGGTTGTGGCCGGCGTCGCTGGTCTGCTGGGCCTTGGCCGCGTCGGCGAGCGGGTAGGTCGCGCCGACCGTGGTCACCAGTGCGCCGTCGGCGGCCTGCTGGGCGAGTTCCGCCAGCCGGGCGGCCGAGCGCCGCGCCGGGCCCTCGGCGAAGACGACACCGAGTTCGCGGGCCCGGAAGTCGGCGGTCGTGACGATCCGGTCGGTGCCGCCGCGCAGGGTGATGGAGTCCTCCAGCGCGCCCTTGCCCGCAGCGTCGAACACGGCGTCCACGCCGCTCGGGGCGGCTGCACGGACCCGCTCGACCAGGTTTTCTCCGTAGACCAGCGCGGTGGCGCCGAGCGAGGTCACGTACTCCTGGTTGGCCGGGCCGGCGGTGCCGATGACGTGGGCGCCGCGGGCGACGGCGAGTTGGACGGCGATGGTGCCGAGCGCGCCGGACGCGCCGTGGATCAGCAGGGTCTCGCCGGCCTTGACATCGAGCAGGTCCAGGACCCGTTCGGCGCCGTCGCTCGCCACCGGCAACGCGGCCGCGTGCGTCCAGTCCAGGCCGGCCGGCTTGAGGGCGAGAACGGCCGCACTGGCGAGCGCGTACTGGGCGTAGGCGCCGGTGTCGGACCAGCCCAGCACCTCGTCGCCCACCTTGAACAGGTCGACGCCTTCGCCGAGGGCGTCGACGACCCCGGCGATCTCCCCGCCGGGGACGGCGGGCAGTGTGGTGGGAAAGATGGCCTCCATGGTCCCGGAGCGGATCTTTCCGTCGACGGGGTTGACGCCTATGGCACGGACACGGACACGGACCTGACCGGGCCCGGGCTGGGGCACCTCGATCTCCGCCTCGTGCAGGACCTCGGTGCCGCCGAACGTGTCGAAAACGATGGCCTTCATGACTGTGTCTCCTTCGAAGGGTTGAGCTGGTGGCACTGGTCGAGTGGCTGGGCACATAGAACGCAGCACCGATTACGTGGCTGGCCAAGTGCCTGGATGGGCGCGTGCCCGATCTGGATCTGCGGAGCCTTGTAATTTGCCGCATATGCGAATCGGTGCCGTGGATGTGTGCGCCGACCGACAGCCGACGAGGCTTAAGCGCCTACGGCTGCCAGGAGTTGGAGTTTTTCGTAGTCCGGTGAGCCGGGTACGGCGGAGAAGACCAGCAGCTCCTGAACCTGGTCGGGGTCCACCAGGCGCTGGCAGTACAGCTCCAGCTCGCCCAGCTCCGGATGCAGGTAGCGTTTGAGGTCGTTGTGGTGGGTGACGTCCACCTCGTGCAACTGCCAGAGGTCGGCGAATTCCGGACTGACCTCCAGCAGTGCCGCGACGATGTCGCCGGCCCTGCCCGTAGGGTCTGCCGTGTGCGCCGCCCGGATGTCCACGGTGAAGACCCTGCCGCGCAGGGCGTGGTCCTCGACGGGGTAGAGGCTGCGTTGCTCCGGGTCGGTGAACCAGCGGTAGACCAGGTAGCGGGACATTCCGCTGAACCGGGTGTAATCACCCAGCAGGGCAACCGCCGGGCGGGTCTGCAGCAGGGTCTCACCGAACCGGGACATCACCAAAGCGGGTGTGTCCGAAAGCCGCTCCACGATGCGCATCATGGTCGGGCTGACGTGATCTTCGCGCAGTACCCGCCGCGGCGCAGGGTGCCCGGCGAGGTCGAAGAGGTAGTCCCGCTCACTGAGGCTGAGATGCAGTCCCCGGGCGAGTGCGGCGAGCACCTGCTCGGACGGCATCGGGCCACGCTGCTGCTCGATCCGACTGTAGTAGTCAACCGACATGCCGGCCAGCGCGGCCACCTCCTCACGCCTGAGCCCACCGGTACGACGCCGCGAGCCGCGGGGAAGCCCGACATCCTCCGGTTGCAGCACCTCCCGGCGTGCCCGGAGAAAGTCGGCCAACAATGCCCGGTCCATCTCAACCTCCCGTGTCGACTGATCAAGCATCGCGTGAACCACAACCCGGATGAAGGCCGTACTTATCCACGGACAAGTTGTCCGTGGCAAACCACGCGATGGGGGGCTGAGTCGCTTGTCGTCACACAACGTCTTCTTGCACAGAGCGGCGTCCTCCGTCTCCAACGGTGTCGGCGGCTGGGTCGGCACCTCCGCCCGGCGTCCCCGCGGCCGGCTCGCGCCGGTTGCCCGGACCCACTTCCGCAAGGTCTCGGGATTGATTCCCACATCGGCAGTGACCTGCCGGATCGTCGCCTCGGGCCGCGACCTGTACAGCGCGACAGCGTCCGCCCTGAACTGCGGCGGGTAGTTCTTGAGGACCACGAGATGTCCGTCATCGGATCCTCGGCATCCGGTGTCTCGTATATCAAGGAGCAAGGCCCCACCTCACGACCACGCCGCACAGATTAAAGATCAAGTTAAGGTGATCCGGCTGCACGCAAGGCCTTTTCCGGTACGGTGGATTGCGCCGACCTGCCAGTTCTTCGGCAGGCGTCACGCAGCCCCGACCAGGTTCAGGAGCTGCTGGTCTTCTCCGCCGTACCCGGCTCACCGGACTACGAAAAACTCCGACTCCCGGCAGCCGTAGGCGCTTTAGGGCTTGCCGGGAATCAACACGCTGGTTCGATCTTGGTGTTGTCTGATTCGAGGAATCGGGCGATGTCCACACCGCGCTGGCATCGGCCAGCCCGTACAGGCTGGCCGATGCCAGCGCGTCGGCCTCCATCGGCAGGCTGACGAGCAAGGAGCGGTACTCCTTCGGCGCGCAGTTCGCCGAGGTCGCGGTCGACGTCACCACCGGCGAGTTCCGGGTACGGCGGATTCGGGACGTTCGCGGCGGGCCGGATCGTCAACCCGTGCGTGCGATCCTGCAGAGGTGAGCCGAGGGCGGCGCGCACCGCCGCGGTCAGGCTGTCGAGCCCGGCTGTCCGCCCGTAGGGGGAGAGGGCGGGCAGCCGAGCCGACCGCGGGTGGTGACCAGCAGAACGAGGGCCGCCGCGGTGAAGCTGAACAGAATGGCGTGCGCGGCCTTCCCCTGGGACAGGGACGGGAACATCGACGACCACGCCAGGGAGATGAAGTTGTTGACACTGGTGTGTAGCAGCATGGCCAACGGCAGACTCTCGCCGGTGCGGTTGAAGACCCACGTCATGACAAAGCTGATCGCCATCGCGGTGGCGATGAACTCCACCGGCCCGATCCAGGACCCGCCCATCCAGTTGCCCCACTCGGTCAGAAACAGCGGCAGGTGCCAGGCACCCCACAGCGGGCCGAGGATGAGGGTGCCGACCACAGGGCCGTGGCGTTGCTGGAGGCGGGGCATGGCGAACTCGCGCCAGCCGGGCTCCTCGGCCAAACCTGTGGTGATCATCTGCAGGACGAGCCCCGGCAGGTAGGCGGCCAGCACCGCGGCGGACGGCAGGACGGGTCCGCGCCCTGCCAGCGCGGACGAGGTCAGGATCAGTGCGGCGGGTACCGACAGCAGTACAGCGGCGTACCAGCGCCAGCCGACCCGCAGCTTGGTCATTCGTCCGACCCAGGTCCGCAGTCCGGTACGGCCCTCGGAGCCCACGGTGACCAGGAATGCCGACATGATCGGGCCTAGATAGGCACCGGGCAGAACGCCCAAGAGCTCGCTCGTGCCGCCGGCCCCGGGGAAGGAGAAGTGGAGGACACCCAAGCCGTTCCCCGACAGGACGTACGGTGTCCAGGCCAGCCAGCTCAGCAGGTAGGCCAGCGAGAAGAACCAGGTCAAGGGGCGGCGGCCGATACTTCCCCGGAGGCCGGCGAGGGCGTTCGGCCCGCGCTCGGCGGGTTGGATGTCGCTGGTGACGGGTGCCTGGGTGCTCACCGTGTTGTCCCTCCGGCTGCGGCTGACGTGACGGTGTTCAGCACATCAGCGCCGCGTCCGCGGGTCATTGCCGTGGGCGCCCTGAGCGTTGGTACAGCAGGCTGTACCGGAACTGTCCGCCGTGCGTCCGTCGCGCCCCGGCCTGCCTCTGTCGGCTGGGCAGGTCATCAGCCAGGCGGCCGGGTCGTCATCCTCTTTGACGGCCGGGGCCCAGCCAGGCAGTCCGCCGCGATCGCGGCGTCGTCCTCCGATCCCGCTCTGCGGTGGGCCCGCCGACGGCTCTCGGTGAGGCCGCAGCCCCGACGCAGGGGCTGCGGCCTACTGGTAGCGACTCCCTTACCCCGTGCTCCAGTCACGGTCTTCCTCGTCGTCTAGGGGGCAGCGGAGCGTGACCTGGGCGCAGCCATGCGAACGATGATCCGGCCGCTGTTGCCTGGGGGGGTTTCCACAGCGTGGTACAGCTTTTTGATGTGCTTCTGCGCGAGGAATGCCAGCACCCGCTGCTTAAGCTGCCCCGATCCTTTGCCCGGAATGAACTGCACGGCATCCTCGCCCGTATGCACCGCTTTGAAGAGTGTCTGTCGCAACGTCAGCTCAATATCACGATTGTTCTTGAAGATGGGATGCAGGTCGACGGTGATCACTCTTGTCTGTCTCCTTAAGAGAACCTGATCTAGGTACTGTAGTGGGTAGTTAGGAATGATTTTGTGACGACGGGTGCTGGCGGTCGTTAGGTCCGGCGTGAGCGTGCGTCATTCTTGTCGCAGTGATGTGTCTGACGCCCGGTGGGCTTTGCTCGAGCCGGTTTTCACTGCCTGGCGGGCGAGACGGACTGGGCCGGGCGCTGCGGTCCGGGTGCACGATCTGCGAGAGATCGTCAATGTCATCCTCTACGTCAACCGCACCGGGATCCCGTGGGAGTACCTGCCGCACGACTTCCCCCCATGCAAGACCGTCTACGACTACTTCGCGAAGCGGGAAGCCGACGGCACGACACAGCAGGTCCGCGACCTGTTACACGACAAGACCCACCGCACGCAGGGCCGCAGCGTGGTGTGCAGGCACCATCCGCTCGCCGCCCAGGATACCGTCGACGTCGAAACGCCGGCGGCGGAGCCGATGTCGAACGCGCACCTGATGGAGCCGAGATTCGCGTCGCTGTGGTGCTGGGCGACGGGCGGCCCCTGGATGGCGCCCGGATCGAGCTCGTCTTCTCCGCGACGCCCGGCTCCCCGAGCCATGAGAAACCCCATCTCCTGACCGCCGTGCGGAAGTAGCCCGTCGGGCTTCCCGGATGCCGCGGTGCTCGGTGGTCCGCCGTCTCGCCGCCCCCCGTCCATCTCTGCCACGTCGCATGCTCAACCACGGACAACATGTCCGTGGTTAAGCAGGACCTTCATCCGGATTCCGGTCGACGACATGCTTGATCAGTCGAACGCGGCGACGCCGAGCAGTTGTCGCGGCTGGTGGCGCTGATCGACTCCGGTGAGCTGCGCGTTGATGTGGCGCAGCGAGTGCCGCTGGCGGTGGCCCGCGACTGCTCGGCCAGCCATCAGCCCGTTCTGCCACTCACCCCACGCAGCGAAAGACCGAGGTCATGACACTCGAATTCGACCCGGAAGTAGCCGACGCCCTGGCCCAGATGGGCGGAACCGACGCATTCCAGCCCCCACGTGACGACGTCGAGGGGCGGCGAGCCTTCTGGGAGCCGATCCTCGCAGCCTCCAGCACCGCCCAGCCCTTCCCCGAAGACGTCCGGATGAGCGACAGCTACGCCACCACAGACGACGCCGCCCGGATCCAGATGCGCTGGTACACCAAGGAGGGCGCGACCCCGGGTCCGGCGGTGGTGTACTTCCACGGTGGCGGATACTTCTTCGGCCACATCGACCACTTCGACGGCACTCTCGCCCGCTACGTCTCCGCCAGCGGCGTGCCGATGCTGTCGGTCGAGTACCGCCGCGCCCCCGAGCACCCCTACCCGACCCCGATCGAAGACGGCTACGCGGCGCTGCGCTGGCTGCACGAGCACGCCGCGGAGCTCGGCGTCGACCCCGGCCGGATCGGCGTGATGGGCGACAGCGCCGGCGGCGGCCTGGCCGCGGCCGTGGCAATCCTGACGCGAGAGCGCGGCGGCCCGAAGATCGCCCGCCAGATCCTCATCATGCCGATGCTCGACGACCGCACCGGCGCCCCCGACCCCCACCTCGCGCCCTTCATCTACAACTACGGCGACCTTGTCACCGGATGGCGGACTTTCCTCGGCGACGCCGTCGGAGGGTCCGACGTCCCGGCCACGGCGGCCCCGGCCCGGCTCGAAGACGCCACCGGCCTGCCGCCGGCCTACATCGAGGTCGGCCAGCTCGACCTGTTCCGCGACGAAGACACCGCCTACGCCACCAAGCTCAGCCGCGCCGGCGTACCGGTGGAGTTCCACCTGCACCCCGGCGTCCCGCACGAGTTCGACTCCCTCGCCTTCACCTCCGACGTCGCACGGCGTGCCATCGCCGACCGCGTCCGGGTGCTGAGGTCGATCTGAGCCGCGACCACCGAGCCATCCACTGCACGGAAAGAAATGAAATGACTCTCTGGACCCCCATCACTGTCGGCGCCATCGAGCTGCCGCACCGCCTCGCCATGGCTCCGATGACGCGTGACCGCTCCCGGCCGGACGGCGTCCCCACCGACCTCAACCGCGCGTACTACCGTCAGCGCGCGTCGATGGCCCTCATCATCACCGAAGGCACCCAGCCCTCCGCCGACGGCCAGGGCTACCTGCTGACCCCCGGGATCTACACCGAGGCACACATCGCCGGCTGGCAGGAGATCACCAGCGCCGTGCACTCCGCCGGCGGGCGCATAGTCGTCCAGCTCATGCACACGGGCCGCATCTCCCACCCCGACAACACCCCCCACCACCGCCGGCCCGTCGCCCCTTCGGCCATCCAGCCCAAGGGCGCGATGTTCACCACCTCCGGTCTGCAGGACATGCCCACCCCCCGGGCCCTGGACATCAACGAAGTCGCCGACGTGGTCGACGAATTCCGCCACGCGGCCTCAGCCGCCATCGCAGCCGGCTTCGACGGCGTCGAGATCCACGGAGCCAACGGCTACCTCGTCCACCAGTTCCTCGCCGGCAACACCAACCAGCGCACCGACCGCTACGGGGGCTCGCTCGAAAACCGCATCCGCTTCGCGGTCGAGGTCGCCTCCGCGGTGGCCGACGAGATCGGCGCCGAACGCACCGGTCTGCGCCTCTCCCCGGGCAACCCCTTCAACGACATCGCCGAACACGACACCCGCGACCTGTACCCGGCACTCGTCACGGCCCTGGCACCACTGAACCTCGCCTACCTCCACCTGATCCACGGCGGCGACGAGGAACTCCTGCGCGAACTGCGCCAGCTGTGGCCGACGGCCCTGCTCCTCAACCGCGCGGGAACCGACATCGACACGCGCGTCGCCGACCTCGACGCCGGCCTGGCCGACGTCATCACGGTCGGCACCACGGCACTGGCCAACCCCGACCTCCCGGCCCGCATCCGCTCCGGCGCACCGCTCAACCAGGCCGACCCGGCCACCTTCTACGGCGGCGACCACCACGGCTACACCGACTACCCCGCCCTCGCCGCGACGTTGGTCTGACAAGCACTTCCGACAGGAGAATTCCGATGTCACACGACAACGTGGTCACGGTCCTCGGTGCGACCGGCACCCAGGGAGGTGCGGTCGCGCGTGCGCTGCTGGCCGACGGCGCCTTCACCGTACGGGCGGTGACGCGCGACGCCGCGTCGCCGAAGGCACAGATCCTGGCGGGACTCGGCGCCCATGTGGTGGAGGCGAGCCTCAGCGACGAGGGCAGCCTGCGCCGGGCGTTCGACGGGGCGTACGGTGCGTTCCTCGTCACGCCGTACTGGGAGCACCGCTCGCCCGCGCGGGAACTGGCCGAGGTCGAGAACCTCATCAGCGCGGCCCAGGCAGCCGGTCTGCGTCATGTCATCTGGTCGACGCTGGAGGACACGCGGGAGGCGATCGCGGCAGCCGACGACCGGATGCCGTTCATCGGCGACGGTTACCGGGTGCCGCACTTCGACGTGAAGGGCGGGGCCGCCGACGCTCTGTTCGCCAAGTCGGGACTGCCCACGACGTACCTGTTGCTGTCCTTCTTCTGGGACAACCTGCTCACCCTCGCCAGACCGCAACGCGACCCCGACGGAACGCTCGCCCTGCACCTCCCCCTCGGTGACACGGCCGTCACGGGCATCGCCTCCGACGACATCGGCCAGGCGGTGCTGCGCGTGCTGCGGCGGCCGTCGGAGACGATCGGCGCCACCGTCCCCGTGGCCGGCGAGCACCTGACCGGCGAGCAGATGGCGGCAGCGCTGAGCACGGTGCTCGGTGAGCCGGTGGCCTACCGCCCGCCCAGCCACGACCAGTTCCGCGGCCTCGGCTTCCCCGGCGCCGACGAGCTGGGAAACATGTTCCAGTACTACGCGGAGTTCTCCGGGTCCTACCGCGGCCTGCGTGAGCGCGAAGCGACGCGCGCGTTCAACCCGGATCCGGTGAGCCTGACCGACTTCCTGGCCGCACATCGTGCCGAACTCGAAGCCTGACCGGCCACTCGGCGACTCAGAGGAGTATTCATGACCAGCGACGACAGCAGCCTGTCCAGTCCACTCGGAACCCCCGGCCACGCGTAAGCGGACTCCTCCTTCCAGCTCAACGCCCCGGTCGATCCGGCCGGGGCGTTCACCGCCCGCTCGATCGACGACGTCCGCGCCGCCGCACGCCCGGCGGCGGCCGCTGCTGCTGAACACCACCGGCCACGCGATGGGCCGGAGTGCCGCGCTGAACGGTTCGCTGGTGCTGCGTCCGCTCATCGACGCACCCGTCCACGTCGACCCGGGAACCCGGACGGCCCGCGTGCCCGCCGGCAGGACCCGGGGCGACATCCTGCCGTCGGGATGAACGGTTTCGTCATCTGGCCCGAACGAGACCACACCCGACAGATCAGCGCGTTCGCCGCCGAAGGCGTACCCGCAGTCCGCGAAGCCCTCGCACGCAAGACCTGACCACTGCGTGCGCTGGGGCCGGGCAGCACCCCCGGGCACAACGGCACCGGCTGTACCGTCCCAGCCCATCCCTCCCCAGCGCAGCGTCCTGCTTCTCACCGGCCACAAAGGCGGCACGGCGAACTGCCCCTGTCCGCCCCGCCCTCGGCAACGCCGACCATCCAACGATGCCCGCATCCGTCGTGTCGCCGCGCGCACCGGAGCCCGCGTCACCTCCACCGACCAGGTACTGGCCGAGCTCGCCGCCGGCTCCGCCGGCCCTCACGGACAGACGTTCCTGGTCGTTCTCCTCTACCCAGCCCCAGGTGATCCCATGAGCGACGAAACGCCTCTCCCCGACGGATTCGAGAACATCACCGTCACTGCGAACGGCACCCGGCTGCATGCCGTGGTCGGCGGGACCGGTGCACCCGTACTCCTTCTGCACGGCTGGCCCCAGACATGGCGGGCCTGGCGACACCTCATGCCGGCCCTCGCCGCGCACGGTTACCGCGTCGTCGCTCCCGACCTGCGCGGCCTGGGTGCCTCCGACCGTCCCCCGAGCGGATACGACAAGGACACACAGGCAGAGGACATGCGCGAACTCCTCGCACAGCTCGGCATCCACGGCGGCGTACACGTCGTCGGGCACGACATCGGTGGCATGGTGGGCTTCGCCTACGCCCGCCGCCACCCCGAGGAAGTCGAACACCTCGTCCTCGTCGAACTCGCCCTGCCCGGCTTCGGCCTGGAGCAGGCGATGGACGTGGCCTCCGGCGGTCTGTTCCACTTCGGCCTCTTCATGACCGAAGAACTACCCGAGCTGCTCCTCGAAGGCCGCGAGCGCGACTTCCTCACCTGGTGGTTCAACTGGTTGTCCGCGGTACCCGGAACCTTCCCGCCGGAAGAGGTCGCCACCGTCGCCTCCTCCTACCGCGGACACGAGGCCCTGCGCGCCGGCTTCGCGCACTACCGCACCCTCCTTGAGGACGGCCGCGTCAACCGGGCCTGGCGCGAAACCGGAGCAACCCTTCCCATGCCCGTACTCGCCGTCGGCGGCGAGCACAGCTCAGGCAGCCGACTCGCCGACAGCCTGGACACGGTCGCGCCGCACCTGACCGGTGCGGTGATTGCGGGCAGTGGCCACTTCGTGCCCGAGGAACGCCCCGAGGCCTTCGCCCGCGAGCTGCTCGCCTTCCTGGCTACCCCGCTCGCCTGCGGTGGACATGGAACGCCCGGGTGAGTCCAATGCGGCACAAAGCCGTGTGGGCCACCCGGCCGCCGCCGCGGAGAGCCGGTGCGGTCGGGCTGTTGCCGGAACCCACTGGTTCGCGTAGAGAGGTGCTCCCAGCTCGCTGTGTGGAGCGTCACGGCTCGGTGGCGTGACGATCGGCGCCATCGGCTGTCGAACGTGCGGCCCAGACAGCGTCGCGAACCTGGTCGAAGCGGGCTTCAGCCCGATGCAGGCACTGCGGGCGGTCACCAGCATGCCCGCCGCCTTCCTCGGACTGCAGGAGGTGGGTGTCGTACGGCGCGACGCGATCGCCGACCTCGTGGTCCTGGATGCCGACCCCCTCGCCGACATCCGTAACACCAAGCGCCTGCACGCGGTGGTGGCGCGGGGCACGCTGATCAGCGCCGAACGCCGGGAGCGCATGCTCAGCGACGTCGAGGCCGCCGCGGCGCTGCCCGCGCGACTGGCCGGCTGCGCCTGTGCTCCCGCCCTCGAGGCCGCCTGACCGGGTTCGGCAGCACCCGCGACTGACCCTGTTCGCGGGTTCACCCCCGGCCCCCGGTTGCCGGTCAAACGTGCGCCCCTGATCCGTATCCACGACCGGGTCGCAGCCACAGCGGATGGCGTCCAGCCAGGTGGTGTAGGGGATCAAGCCACCGGAATCCGCAGGCCAGGGACGGTGGCCCCGCCCGATCGGGTGTCCAACTCGCCTTACCGGCACGCTTCGTGGGCTGTCGCCTCCACGCAGATCTTAACGGAGTCCTACTAAAAGGCTGCTGAAAATCTTGTTGTTGGGGCTGTCCGGCCGTGGGCCGGGCGGCCCTTTCCACTATGCGTTGGCAGGGGTGAGGTGCCAGGTGGTTCGGGTTCGGGTGAGTCCGAGGTTGATCAGTCGGCGGAGGTTGAGGGCGGCGGCGCGGTGGCGGAGCCAGAGGTTGTTGGCGATGACCCCTCGGCAGGGGACTCGCCGGTTAGTACGCGAGAGACCGCGAGGGGGCCCAGGGCGCGGAGCCGACCGCGGCGGACACGACCCGGGCCGAGGCGACTCGGGCCCGCTCATCGGCTACGCACCTCTCGCCGCCGTCGACGCTCCTGCCGATTTCGCGGCGCTCGGCCGGCAGATCGAGGCGGCGTTCGCCTGAGCCTGACCTGTGTGCGGGATCCGCCCTTTCTGCCTCCATGACGCGGGAGCCCAGTGGCCATGCATCGGCGCCGGGGGGCCCAGCATTACTCGGAAAAGACTGGGCAATGGTCCATGGCGCCGGACGCGACGGGCCCCCGCTTCCCCGTCCCTTCCGCCCGTCCCCTGCCGTCCAGGCCTCCCAAAGCGCGGCCCTGATGGCCTCCTTCGACTCCTCCGGTTCAGTCTCTTCGTCCGGGATCGCCGCTCGCTCGTCCATGTCCGTCTCTCCGTCGGTCTGTTTTTCTCCGGGCAGGCAGGCGCGGTTCAAGGAGCAGGGTGCCTGCCGGTCCGTTACATGACGATCAGTCCGGGGGGTCGTTGCCGCGGACCGGTGACAATGGAGGCGACTGACATGAACGGGTTCGCCGCAGGCGAGTCGGCTGTCATGCTCTCCAGATCAGCCAGTGTGCTCTCGTCCAGCCACGTGGATCCGTCCCCGCCGGCGTCGTCGGGCTGGTGTCCGGCCGGCTCCGGCGGGAACATTTCACGCATCAGCACGAGGGGCTGTCGTCCGTCGATCACCCGCAGCACTTTGAACCGCGTGCCGGGCAGAAAGATCAGTTGCTCCGGGGCGTGTGGGGCAACCGCCGCGGTTCGTCGTGCGGTCAGCGACCACACGACGAAGCCGGGTCCCCCCTCACGCAGCGCGGCTGCCGATGCCGAGGCCGTCCAGAAGCCCTGCTCCGTGACGACCCGGTTCTCGCGATACCAGTCCGTCACCGCTTCGACCGTGCTGGTGCGTACGATCGCCGGACCTCGGTAGGAGGCCAGTCGACGCAGTCCCGACGCGAGGCACCGGGCGAGCGACAGGTGTCCGCCCACCGTTCCCTCGGACAACGCCTCGTCGAGTTTCTCCCACTCCTCGGTCAGGTACAGGTGGACGGCCGCCAGGTCGGCGAGCACGTCGACACGGTTGTGACGGATGCCGCCCGTCGGGCCCAGGGGCCGAGTCAACGCCTCTTGCGCGCTGGCCATCGCCTCGCGGTACCGATCTCCGTATGTGCGCCATAGCCGGAGTCGGTCCCAGGCGATGCCCCGTCCACCTGTCGGGATGATCCGCGCGGCGTGCGGCACGGGCTGCACCCGGTATTCGGCGCTGCCAGGTATCCGAAGCGGTACGGGCACCGAGCGTACGTCCCGTTTGAGTCCAGGGGACGAGTACGGGATGCTCATCGCGTTCTCCTGCGGAGTTCGGGGGTTCAGGTGCGCACCGCGGAAGCACGCCGTACCGGCACCCGCTGGAAGGGCCGTGCTGGATGGCACCGCCGGTGACTCTAGGTACGGGCTCGCGGTTCATTGCGGGCCGCTGAGCGAAAACGGTACGGAAGACCACCAGGTCTTCCCGTCTGTACCGACTCTGGGTAACCGACCGGGGCACGCGTGATGTCCCACGGCCATCGTCATGGGAGATCAGTACGCTGCGGGGGCACCTAGAAATCCGCCGGGGCCAGGGGCGGCGACGCGCGAGTGGTGGTTCTGGATCACTTTTTCAGCTGTGGCCGACACATGAGAACGCGGTCCGGCTCCGGACCTGGTGCTGTCCCTCGGACGTCCGGCATTGCCGGGACGGGGCTGATCAGGGCTTTCGGGTTTGTTGGGTCGCCGGGTTGAGCAGTGCCGTTCGCGGGGACTCGAGCAGCCACTCCTCGGCATTGTCGAGTGACCAGTGGTTGTCCCCGGTCAAGGCGAGGTACGCCCCGTTGTTGAGGTAGGGCCACAGCGTGTCGGTGGCCGACTCGGCGTCGCCCCCGTCGCGCAACGCCTTCAGTGCGGCCAGGCGCCGCGCGGTGACGTCTCGGCGTTGAGCCCGTGCTCGTGCCGGGGACACACGAAGCGATCATCCCGCACGCGGACGACGTGGCGAAGGCAGTGCAGGCATCACTGGATGCGTGATGGCCGAGGCAGGGAAGGCGCCGGTCGGTCCTCGCGAATCGGTCGGCGAGCAGGACCCGTCCGGGCGTATCGTCACGATCACCACCGTGTCCTGCGTGGGCGGGGTGACCCTCCGGACCGGAGCCGCGACGGGGACGGCAGGCGCAGGACCCGCAGGCGAGCCACGAGTGGCCCTCATCCGCAAGCAGACCGCCACCTGTGGACTTCCGCGGTGCGGCCCGCGGCTTCCGCCGGGGCCGCCGTCATGGCATCAGGCTCTTTTCCCACGGTCAGTGGTGAAGTCCATGGGGTCCCTGGAGTCCGCGGTGTCCGGCGGGCCCCCGACCGTCGCGATGTCCGGCATGTTCGCGAGGAGGTCCGCCAGGCCGCCGTCCGTCTCGGGCACCGGCCAGCCGACGGCCGTGTCGGGCTCGGGCCACTCGTCCCCGCCGCCCTCCGCCTCGTACCGGTCCAGTTCGGCCTTGCTCTCCCGCAGTGCGCTCGCCGTGACGACTTGCCCCACCGGAGCGGAGGAGCTGAGGAACAGCACCTCCTTCCCCTCCGGCAGTATCTCCAGCAGGTCGGGCACCGACATCACCTCATGCGGGGGCAGTCTGTCCTCGTCCAACTCCGGTGACGTGGAGAAGACCGCCACCACGGGTGTTCCGTCCGAGGCCTCGCTGACCGCCAGTCCGCCGTCCTCGTCGACGCATACGGCCACTTCGGCGTCCGCGAGCACCAGGGCGAACAACTCCTCCGAGCCGTATCCGGTGGCGACCAGTTGCACGGCGGCGTCCGCCGGGCTGACCGGACGGGCCCAGCCGTACGCGTCGGGGGAAGGACGGTACTCGGTGTTGACCTCCCACTCGACGATCTCCCCCTGCTCATCGCTGCGCCACCGCTCCAACGAGGCCCAGGACGGAGGGGGTTCGCCCTCGTCGCCGCTCCAGTGCCGGTCGATCACGGACAACCAGTGATTGGGCGCCACCTTGGCGGCCTTGACGAACTCCTCCGGCGGCTCCCGGAACCCCTCCTGGCCCTTCAGTACCGCCCCTGGACCACCTTGGACGCCCGAGGCGCTTGAACTCCTGTCATCGGGCCGGGTTTCCGCGTCCTCGTCGGTGGTCTCTGCGGGCCTGTCGCCCGGAATCCCTGATGAACTCGACATGGGTGTGTACTCCATAGGTGTGCTGCGTGACATCGCGTTCGGCCGGGACGTCACATACGGTCGTTCGCGTTCTGGCGGACCTTCACCGCTCCACCGGTACGAGGAAGAAGTACGGCAGCGCCGGCTCCAGTGGGGGCGCCCCTCGTGCAGAGGAGAAGCCTCGTCCGAGCCGGCACCGCTCCGGCCCGCCTCCGGGTGTCACAGAAAGGCTTGCGCCGGCCGCGAAACCACGTCCTCCATCGCTCCCCCTCGTCCGGAGGAACGGCCCGGAGTACCGACCGGGCCGCCGGTGGTGGCCGGGCGTGACGGTGTGCCGTGGTCGGCCTCTTCCTCGCTCGAGGCCTCGACGGTGTCCCCGGCGAGCGCCTCACGCAACCTGTCGGTCTCCACGGTCATGCTCACCGGTGCCGACGGATTGAGGTAGAGAAGGTGGCCCTCGGGCAACCGGTCCAGCACGTCGCAGACGGACATGAGCTCGAACGCCAGGCGGCCTGAGGTGTGCAGGTAGACCGGGGAGGTGAACAACGGCACGACGGGGGTCTCGCCGTCCGGGGCGGTGGCGGGCAGCGGATCGCCGTCGGGGGTGACGAACACCGCGGCCTCCGACAGACCGGCCAGCGCCCGGGTCACGTCCTCGCCCGGCCCGTAGCCGGTCGCGGCAAGCTGCACCGCCGCGTCGACGGCGTCGGCGGGCTCGGGCCAGCCGAGTGCCTTCGGAGACGGACGGTACTCCTCGTTGTCCTGCCACTCGACGATCTCGCCGTCCAGACCCGACCGCCACTGACCGACGATGGCCCATGCGGGTGGCGAGCCCTCGCCGCGCCACGTGGGGTCGACCATGCCGAGCCAGTGGTCGGGCGCGAGCCGGGCGGCCTCGCGGATCTCGTCGGGAACGGGCGGCATGTTCTCCGTTGCGCCCTCGACGTACTCGGGCTGGGCGGCGGTGTCGGCCGGCTCAGCGGATCCAGCCGTTTCAGTCACCGCTGCCGACCGGGTGTTCTGTGCCGAGTTGCTCACTTTGGTTCCTTACTCGCTGCTCGCCGTCTTGACGGTGACGGTCGTCGATGTGAGGGCCTGGCAGGAAGCCGGTACTCAACTCCCGGAAATCCGCGGGTTCGTCGTCGATCGGCGTGTCCGGGATCACTGTGGCCGCCCTTCCTCCGGTACCGACAGCCGGGTGTCGGGGGCCGGACCGTACAAGCTCAGCGCACTGTCCGGCCCGGCGACGGCAACGGCGACACCCAGCTCCCGCGCGACCGCTGCGGCCACGGCCGCGTCGACCGCGAACGAGGCGGCGACCGGGTCGACGGAGAGGTCGGCGGCACCGGCCAGCAACCGGAAGCGCTCGACCGGCGTGGGCTCGAACTCACCGGCCGGCAACTGCTCCTCGAGGACCGCCCGCATCTCCTGACCGGGGTCCAGCTGTACGCGCGCCGCCTTCAGCTTCGCGAGGCTGACCTCACGGGTACCGTCCAGCGGTGGCAGGGCGGCGTCCGGCAGATCGGCCTCGGTCACCCGGGCGACGGCCCAGTCACGCAGGCCGCTCGCGGCCACCGGCAGATCCACGCCCGCCCCCTCCAGAGCGCGGGCCAGTGCCTCGCCGAAGGCGTCGCCGGATCCCCCGGCAGGGTGCGGGACGAACACCGTACCGGGGGGGAGCTCGGCGGTGGCGGGGCCAGTGGGCTGGTACGGCACCGTCGAATCCGGCCCGGTCCCCGGGCCGCCGTCCGGCACGGTATCTACCGGTTCCGGCTCGGGGGCGCGCAGGTCCGAACCGAACGCGGGCGAGCCGAGCACCGGCCCCACGGCATCCTGTTCGACCTTGGGGAGCGCCGAGGCCGAGAGGTCCTCCGGGCTCACCGGCCCCATGTCCTTGCGGGAGCCCCTCTCGTCGAACCGCAGTCTCCACACAATGCCGTCGGACCCCGCCAGCAACAGCTCCACCGGCGCGTTCAGCTCAGCCGCCAGGCCCGAGACCAACCCAGCCGGATCGGACCCCAACGACCCCGCATCGGCCCGCAGCACCAGCCGGAACCCACCGAGCGTCTCCTTCGCCAAAGAAGGCATCAACGCCCCGACAAGACCCTCGACGCTGCCCAGCGAACCATCAGCGGCCAACTCCGACACCACGAAGTCCAGCGATTTCCGCTCCTGGACCGGGGCCTCGGCGGCGCCTACCGGCTGCCCGTCCCGCCCCGCCCGGCCGGACGGCCGCGCGGGGTCTCCCCCCTCCCCCGTCGGGACCGCAGCCCCGCCCTCCAACGCCTGCCCGTCGGCCTCCCCCACCGAGCCGCCGGGCCTCGACCCATCCGATGCAGACTCGCTGTCATCCGGCCGCACCGTTGGGCGCAAAGCGACTCCGGACGACAGCAGTACCGCATCCCGTCGGAAGCCTCTCTCGTCGAACCGCAGCTTCCACACAGTGCCGTCGGCCACTGCCTGCGACAGCTCCACCGGCGCGTTCAGCTCAGCCGCCAGACCTGAGACCAACCCAGCCGGATCGGACCCCAACGACCCCGCATCGGCCCGCAGCACCAGCCGGAACCCACCGAACGGCTCCTTCGCCAAAGAAGGCATCAACGCCTCGACAAGGTCCTCGACGCTGCCCAGCGGACCGTCACCGGCCAGCTCCGACACCAGGAAGACCAACGGTTTCCGCTCATCCTCCGAGACGGACCCGCCACCGGGCGAGACAGACTCGCTGTCCTCTGAGACGGACCCGCCACTGGGCGAGACGGACACGCCACCGGGCGAGACGGACACGCTGTCGTCCGAGACGGACCCGCCACCGGGCGAGACAGACTCGCTGTCCTCTGAGACGGACCCGCCACCGGGCGAGACGGACACGCTGTCGTCCGACGGCAGCGTCGGGGCGGGGTCGCGGAGTACGTCGGGACGGAGCGGTCGGCCCTCAGCGGACGCGCGGTCGGCGGCCGTGATCAGCGCGTGGAGGTGGTCATCGTTCACCGTGTCGACCGACGGGAGATTGAAGACCTCCGCTGCGTATGCGAGGACCGACACATACGCAGCGTGCTCCGGGTGGCGCTCCTCGGCCACCTGGCTCAGCGCGCGGATGGCCGCCAGTTGCGGAACGGCTTCGCCCCGACCGGTCGTCTCGTGGCCGAACAGGGCCCGCGCCGTCCGCACCGTGTCGATGGCCTGTCGGCGGCGCTCGTCCTCGGTGGCGCCGGTGATCCCCATCGCCGCGGCCAGTTGGCCCGCCTGCCTGGCCACCAGTGACTCCTGGGGCTGGCTGAAAGCGTCCCAGCCGGACCAGCGGACGTGCTGGTCGAACCGCGCCATACCCTCCTCGAGGCGTTCGGCGATCTCCCCCGCGGTGTAACCGCCGAGAAACAGGGAGTAGGAGTCCATCAGCACAGCCGGACGGAATCCCTGTTCCCGCAGGAACTTCTGCATCAGGGTGTGGACGTTGAGACGGCTGTTGGCATCCGTCATGGGCTGCAGGATCTGCAGCGCCCGCGTCACCCGGGCGATGGCCCGAAGCTTCTCCTCGGACCCGGCAGCCACCGCCACCTCGTCGTAGTAGCGGTCCAGCGCGGCGTCCACCAGCAAGGGCGCTTCTCCAGGCCCGTAATTGAGGGAGATCCGAGGGCCGCGCTCCGAGTGGTATGCGATCACCAGCGGGGCGGCAGCCGGCCGCTGCCCCTCGTTGATGTGGAACAGCAGGCGGCGGCCCAGCAGCACTTCATCGGCCAGGTCGGAAGCCACACGGTGAGTACCCGTACCGCGATGAGTGGTGCGGTGATCGTTCTGCGACCACTTGGTGGCCACATTCCGATTGACGGTGTCCGCATTCGAATGGGTGCCCAGCACGAGGTGGCGAGTAACCATGTCGTGCAGTTCCTCGTACGCGACGGCGTCGATGCGCGACCAGTCACGCCCGGTCCCCCGACCGTCCAGGACCTCCCGGTACACCTCGGTCATGCTCTGCCGGTAGCCGGGGTACTTGGTCTTGTCCAGATGGCCGCCGACATCCTCCGGTGACCTGCGGAACGCCTCGGCGTGCGTGTTGGGGTCGATGAACAGCCGCCACCACGAGCCTTCCGGCAGCAGCCGGGACAGCGGCTGCCCGGCGGAGGAAAAGGGCTTGGGCGTACTGCCCGCGTAGATCAGCTCGGCCCCGGCCGACGCGCCGGCTTCGGCGGACGCCGTCGGAGTCTCCGGCTCGTCGGGCTCGGCGGACAACCGGTCCTCGCTCCCGACCACCGGTGTCATCGGAATGGGCACCGGGCCCGCCGAGTCCGCGTTCCCGACACCGCCCTCGCCCACGATCTCGTGCTGGATGGCACTCCCCTGGCGGTCGGTCCCGCCGGGGCCCGACCTGGCACGAACGTGGCCCCGCGGGTCGGTGATGGCCCCGTCGGCCAGCAGCTGGGCCGCGGACATGCGGAACATGCGGATCACGACCGGATGTTCCAACGCCACGTCGTGCGTACCACGGATGTCGCCGATGTCGGCCATGCCGCCGAGACGCCGCTTCAGCGTGGCGACCATCCGCAGATCGACGCTTCGGAACTGGACCAGCACGCCGGGGCCGGAGGGCATGGGTATGGTGGCGTGCCCGTAGGCGTTCTGGGAGGCGAGTGCGGACTTCTCGCCGGGCAGGGCGACATCGCCCCGGGCGTCGTACAGGTCGTTCAGCGCGTAACGCAGCCAGCCGCCACCGCCCTGCCAGCCACCGGCCTGATCCTCTCGGGCGTCGGCGCGCTCGTCTCCCCGTTTCGGTCGCCCCGCCTCGCCGCCGTCGAGCACCTGGAAACACGTCTCGCCCACGGGCCCCAGCACCTCGCCGTCGGTGAGCCGGGCATACAGCGCCACGTTGAGGCCCTGGCGCCTCAGAAGCGCCGGGACATGGGCCTCGGGCAGCGTCAGCCCCCTGGCGGCAAGCACGGGCAGCGCGGCGCTCAGCCACTCGGTGGAGACGGCTTCCTGAACGGTGTGGGAGGTGGACCGGCCGGTGGTGCGGAACTCCTCCCCACCGCCGACCTCCTTGGCCAGCACGGCGAGCCCGCGCTGTGCGGCCTGTGTTCCCTGGAAGGTGTTGGCCTGGGCCTCCCGCGGGAGACGTACGCCCTTGCTGCGCCACTCCTCCAGCGGCGTCGCCAGGTCGTCGGGACTGAGGATGCGCGCCCGGGGCGGACTGACATGGGCCAGTGCTTTCAGGTCCGCGACCGGTACCCGGAAGAGGAAGGACGGCCGTGCGGTGGCATGCGGACCGACGGCGTTATCGGTGAGGAGGCTGCCGTCGTCGTCGACCTCGCCCAGCACTCGGCCGGGTGTGCCTCCCGGTCCCCGGCCCGACTCGGGTGGCAGATCCAACCCGACAGAGGCGATCGGGACACCGTGCTCCAAGAGGCCACCGTCGTACAGGCCCAGCGTGGCGGTGAACGGGACGCGCAGACGTACCTGGTCGTCATCCGCCGACACCACCACGTTGACGCTGTGCACGTATTCGCTGGTGACCCCATGGTTCTGGGGGCTTATCCCCTCGAAGTGCACTCCCAGCGGCACCTGGACGGCACCGTGCGCCGCGTTGCCCGACACGGAAGGGACGGGAAGCAACTGCGCGTCCAGGCCGAAGCCGGTGCTCTTCCCCCGGGAGACGCTCTCCGCGACCGATACCGTACTGCCGTACTCGAAGCCGCGTGATTCGCCGGGACGTTCGTGGAACACTCCGGCGTCACGGCGCACGGAGAAGCGGGCCGTGTACACGTGGAGGCCGAAGCGACCGCTGGCGAACAGCTCCACCCGCACCCCGCCGTCCATCGCCCCGGACAGCAGCGCGGGAACGCTGACACGGTCGAGGATGGCGGCCAGCCGTTGGGTGTTGCGGTACCGGTCATCCAGTAGCCGCTCGGGCAGCAGGGTGTCGGCGAACTCCCGGCCCCGTGCCTCCGCGAGCTCGGCCTTGAGCAGCGCGACCAGGTGGCCGAAGTCCGGCAGGTCCTCGGGCATTCCCAGACCCAGCGGCCCGTCACCGGCCAGCTGCAGCCCCCGCAGCTCCTCCGCGGACGGTTCGGAGGGGGTGGTCGACGGGGCCTCGGACGCAATCGGCTCCGTTCCCTGGTCGGCTGCCGTCTCCGCGTCGCGAGCACGCAGCCAGTCGTCGAGTTCGTCGCCCAACCCCTGGTTGCGCGCCTGCTCTGCGGTCATCCAGACGGCGGCCGTCTTGGGTTGCAGGATGCCGCCGAACTCGGTGCCGTCCGATCCCGCCGTCACCGACACCTCGGCGGCCTGGAACAGCCTCAGGTCCGCCTGGACCAGGACCAGCCGGGTGTCCTTGGTGGTGACGGCGACGCGCTCGATGGACCCCGACGTGTTCTGCTCCCGCGACTTGGACCGGCCCCAGCCGTAGCTGCCGCTGAGCCCGCCCAAGGTCCACACCCTGGGGTGCATGTTGCCGGCACCGCCGGCCGTCCCTGTGAACGCCAGCGACCAGCCCCCGGACTTCGACGTCATCGCCTGATGGGCAGCCGTCATGCCGTTTTTGGTCTCCGGGCCTTCGGCAACATGGATCACCACCGGATTGACCAGCTCGGCACGCTGTCCGAGCGCGCCGGTGACGGAGCCGGCACGCCGCTTGTAGTACAGGTCGCCGACAAGCGTGACACCGGCTCCCCGGCCCAGGCCGATGGCGACGGAACTCGGGCTGAGCCGGTCCTCGATCGACAGGGCGGGATCGAGTCCGGTTGTGGACAGCGCCTCGTCGTCACCGGCCGCCTTCGCGAGCAGGTTCAGCGCCAGCTGCTGGAACTCCCTGCCGTCACCGATGTCCTCGATGTGCACCCACTCCCGTAGGCGTTTCTCCCCATCCGACGGGGCGGCCCACCGCGGGTCGTACATCGTGCTGATGCCCCGCGGCGGCGGCACCTGCACCGGGCGGGCCGGGCCCGGCGCGCTCATCAGTGTGCGCTGGCGTGGGGTGAGGGTGAACGGGACGGGGGTGCTCAGCCGCACCTGAACGGGGTCGACACGCAGTTGGTGAACGTCGGACCGGCCGGAGACGTCCCCGGTGCGGGCAATCACCTGGACCTCGGGCGACTGCCGTCCCGGGCGGCCCGGTGTGACCACGCGTTTCCAGGAGCGCGGACGTTCGACCAGGGTGATCTCGACGTCGAAGCCCAGCATCGTCGTGTGCAGGGCGGTCTGTGCGGAGCCGTCACTGGCGGACTTGTTCGACGCGCTGGGCCCGCCCGCGCGGGACCGCGCGCTGGAGAAGGCAAGGGCGCCGTTTCCGCTGAAGTACAGGTGGCCGGGGATGGGCTTGCCGGCCCCCCCCACGCGAAGGCCGAAGACCTGGCTGCCCGACGCTCCGCTGACTACGGCGGTGCTGAGTTCGAGAGCGCTGCGCACCTTCCAGTCGTCGGCGTCACCCAGGTACTCGCTCGGACCTGAGTCCAGGCCCCTGACGCGCACCAGGGCGTACTTGTTGTGGGCGACGCCCTTGCCGCGCAGGACGGCCACCACGCCCTGGGTGAACAGCACGTCCTTGTGGGCACGCAAATGGGTGTCCGACAGGGTCGCGGTCAGGGTCCGGTGGTTCGTCAACGCCCGGTCCCCATCGGCCGTGGCCCCAGTGGGACGCCACAGCTTGTCGATCAGACCACCATCGGTGCGGTTCGCCGACCCGAATCTCGGCAGCAGGCCCTCGAGTCGCTCGTCCCCGGCGAAGACCTTCTCGATCTCCTCGACGAGGCGGGTGGTGTCGAAGCGGGACATGGCGGTGCTGAAGCCACGCGGGCCGGCCAGCAGGGTCCGCTGCACGCCGGGGTGCTTGACCAGTGGCCTCTCCAGCAGACCGGTCGGCAGCGGCAGCCCGAGGAACGCCGCCTCGTCCGCCCGCAGGCTGAACCAAGTGGTCACGGTGGACTGCCCATAGGGGTAGGCACGCCCCGCCCGCATCGCGGGGCTGAGCGGCCCGGAGCCCTCGTAGTCCAGCCGCACCCTGGCTTCGTACAGCACCCGGCCGCCCTTGGTATCGGCACCCTGCCGAGCGGATACGGACGTGGCCGACGAGGAGAACCTCCGCCGCTGACGGCCGAACAGCGGGCTGAACCAAGCCCGCGCCCTGGGCCCACCGCCCATCAACCCCACACCGACGGCCGGCCCGAACGCGATCTCGGCGCCTCGCTCGCGACCAACCACGACGGAGTGCTCGCTCTTGGATTTCTGGTCACTCCTGGCCCACGGGCTGCCGAGGTCGTACGCGGGCGCGATGTGGGTGATCGTGGCACGGTGGCGGTAGCCACCGTGCACGCTGTCGTCCTTGCCGCGCAGTTCCCCGGAGTCCACCCATCCACTGAGCGTCGCGAGCAGATCCCGCTTCACGCCATCGGCGGTCGAGGCGTCGAACACCAGGTCCCGGCCGGGCGAGCCGGGAGCGGTGAGCGCGGGATGCACCACGCCCGCGATGGTGCTGAACAGCCCCCGTCGGCGGTCGGCCGGGGAGCTGTTTCCGCTGACGGCCATCGGAAGCAGGGAGTCGGCGGTGGCGACCTTCCGGGCCAGGTCGGCGGAGACCGGCCGCAGTTCTGCCGACCGGTAGGGGGTGCCGTCCGGAACGAGGTGATCGACCGGGACGGTGGCGGTGGCCCGGCCCTCCCTCCGGATGGTCGAGGAGGCCGGTACGCCTGCCTTCTGGGCCGTGACGATGAACTGGATCAGCCGGGGCACGTCCACCGTGGTCTCGGCGTATTGTCCGCCATCCCGGGCCACCGACTGCTTGGTCCCGGTGGTCGTGGACACCCGGCGGACCGGGATGTTCACCGAGGCTGTGGCGCCGGCGAGCAGACCGGGCACGGAGGTCGGCAGCAGCAGCATGCCCGCGCCCCGGAGGGCGACACCACGGGACCGGGTGTGCGAGCGGGTGGTGTCGACTGCGACCTTGCTCTCGGAATACCCGGACGAGAGGTCGCCGGTGTTCTGTTCCTCTGTTATCGCCCCTAGGGGCGTGGAGGCACTGTGCGCCCGGGACGACGACTCCATGGGCATGTGGATCAGCGGGGGCCGCTCTCGCGGGGAAGAACGGACGGCGACGGTCACGTCGTACCAACTGCCGTCGCCACCGAGGATCTGGAAGGTGCGCCCGCCGCCGAGGAAGCTGCCGGCGCGCAGGGCGAGCTGCTCGATGATCGTGTCGGCGTTCCCGCCGCCGGTGCGGATGCTGATGATATCGGCGACCCAGTCGGTGCCCTCCAGGTCGTGGAAGGAGGCGCTGCCCGCCGCCTGCATGGATTCCAGGTAGGGATGCAGACGCATCCGCCGCGGCCGGCCGGCCTGACCGCCCGGCACGGAGGCGGACCGGCCCGCCCGAGGGTCACCGACCCCCTGCGACGCCGTACCGTCCCACGCGAGGTGGGCGAACCCGTCCGCGGGGACGAACCGGACCAGGGGCTCACCACCAACGGCGTGCTTGGCGACTATCTTGTCGCGGATGGACTCGCTGAACGGCGACGCCGGGCGCCAGAACCGGAGGCCGCCGTGGGTGACGGCCGTGCCCGCGTCCTCCATCTCCTTGATGATCTCGTCGTGGACCTCGTCGGAGACGCGGGTGCCGTCGGGGCGGGTGATGTCGTAGATGTCCTCGTCGCCGCTCATGGCGGTGCGCCGGCCGTCCTTGACACCGTGGACGACACCGTCCTCCACGGAGATGACGCCTGCCTCCGACAGACGCCGCATCACCGGCTCCAGTTGCGCGTACTCGTACCGGCGCTCGTTGTGGCGGGCGAGCAGCGCCTCCCACGTGGCGTCGTCCCGGTCGCCCCGGCTGGGCAGCCGGGGTTCGAAGAACCCGACGAGGCCGACGGTCCGCGGGTCGGCGCCCAGGGGGACATCGGTCTCGTTGATGGACTTGGCCTTCACCGCCGAGGGCTTGGGTATGGCGCCCTCGGCACGCCACTTGGGGGCGGCCGGGTTGCCGGGGAGCACGTCGATCACGACGTTCCGGGAGTGGGAGATCCGGCGGAACTTGGCGTAGTCGTCCTCGGAGATGCCGTATTTCGTCTGCGCGGTGTGCTTATCGATCTGCATCGGTGAGCGGGGTTCGGAGTCGGTCGGTGACGGCGGTTCGGAGTCGGTCGACGAGCGACGTGACGGCTGGTCCGGGCGGGGCTGGAGAAGGGCGCTCGCGTCCGTGCCCAGGATCGGCCGGACCCCGATGCCGACGGTGGTGGCGGGCAGGCCGGAGTTCCAGTCGGCGTCACTGGGGTAACGGGTGCCCTCGGGCACCGGATTCGGCTTGGGCACGCCTTCGAAAGCCGCTTGCGCGGGGCCCCCCTTGACGCTGTACAGCATGTTCGAGGGAAGGCCTTCGTCATTCTCGTGCAAGTGGATCTGCGCCGAGGTGCCATCGGGGGAAGGCACACCGGCCACCTTCTCCAGCGGCCACCACACCGTCTTGCCCAGCGCCCTGGCGACCTCGCGGTTTCGTTGCGCCCGCGCATTGACCGTCAGATCCTCGATGTCCGACGACTCGATGTCCGACGACTCGATGTCCGACGACTTGTCGTCCGCCCCCTCCGTGCCGCACTCCAGCAGCATGACGTGCTCGACCGAGTCCAGGTCCAGGTGCTTGCGCATCCGTGCCAGGTCGGCCGGCTCGGAGCTCCCGTGGCGTGCGTAGAACGCCACGCCACCCTCGATGCGCTGCGCCACGGGCGATTGGCGGGCCGCATGCTGCCCCGACTTGTCCGCCTTCCAGTGAACGAAGTACCTCGGCCCGTCCGCCAGCCGCCGGAGGGCCGGCTCCCGCCGCTCCCAGTCCTCCGGCGTGAACTGAGCCAACACCACCGCGGCACCGTCGGCGTTCTTGATCCGGTACCACTTCATGGGCGGCGTAGTGTCCGAAGGGGCCGCTTCCTTCGACGACGTGGCGGGCGCGGCGTCCTGCCGGCCCGCCGGGACCGCGGCCTTACGCGGCAGCTCGTCCACCTCGCGGAGGATCACGTGCTCATACAGCGTGACGTCGCCGTCTTCGTTCTCATACTCGCGAATCTCGCGGGAGCGCACCTCGAGCAGGGTCTCCTGGCGGAAGAACGTCTGCCCCAGGGAGGGGTTCCACGCGATCGGTGACACGTCCACCGCGTGGCGGGCGCGTTCGACCTCGAAGACCCGGATCCGGCCGCTCTCCCTCTCCACCCTGGACATGGCGAAGTCCATGCGCAGCGACGCCTCGTGAAGTTCCGGCACCCACACCGTGTGCAGCTCACCAGGGGGCTGCTCACCGGCCCTTCCCGTCAATGGTGCGGGCTCATAGTCCGCCCAGAACACGTTCTCGCCGACAGACGGCAGACGAGTCAGGCCCTGGGAAGCCATCGCCGTGTGCAGCGGCATGTCGTCGTACACCAGGTCGGCCACACCGTCGACGGCACCGAGCGTCATGTCCTTGCGGTGAGCCACCCTGTCGCGGTACCTATCCACCTGCTGGGGCTCGGCCTTGTCCATTTTTTGCAGGTGGCTGATGGCCGCCCGAGCGTGGCGCCGGAACTCGCCGTCGCGCATCAACATCCGCGGGAAGGTCCGTTGACCGTCGAACTCCGACTCCACGATGGAGTGCAGGCCCAGGCGCAGCCCCTTCCTGGTCGGCGTCCCCGCGTCCCGCCAGAGACGGAAGATCGATCCGTCCGGCCCGCTCAACAGGTGGAGCGCGGTGATGTGCCCCTGGTCCAGCAGCTTCCGCAGGCTCCCCTGGTGGCGCTTTCGCCAGTTCGCCAGAGCGTCCAGCCGCTCGCTCAGCCCATTGAGGGGTACGTCGCGATGGCTGACGTTGTTGTGGTCGACCACCTTGCCCTGGATCACACGGACGATACCGTTCGGAATCCAGCCATCACCGGTGACGGTCGGCTCCAGAAGGCCCTCGGTGAGGGTGCGGTAGAGGGTGTTCATCGGCAGGGGCAGTCCGACACGCGTGTCGCTGCCGTCGGGCACGAGGGCCTGATCCGCCCACAGGTACAAGTGCGCTCCGTCGCCCGCCACGGCGATGGCGTCCGTTACGTGATCGAAGCCGACCTCGGCCTTCGTCGAGGCACGCACCACTTCGTGCAGCGAGTGCGCGTACGGCTTGTCGGTGCCGACCAGCCATGCCACCACGGCCTTACGGAAGGCCAGCAACTGCGGGTAGGAGGGATGTGCCAGTTCCGCGAACCGTTTGAACACCAGGTCGGGCAGTTCACGCCGCTCTCTGGTGATCCGCACGCCACGCCGACCGTACTCGTCCCGGTACTCGTCAGAGGGTGGTGTCGCGTCGAAGTCCTTCAACGGATGCTGGGGAAGCGCCCGTTCAAAGAACTCGGTCATCACCTCGAAAATGTCCGTTGTCGCAGGCCGGGTTCCGCCGGCGGCCTCCACCGCGTCCCACGTGGCATCGAGCACCGCGCCATTGGCGGCGAGCTTGTCGGCCAGGGCGATTTCGTAGTCCTCGGCATGATCTTTCCATTCCTCCTCGCGGTACAGGCTCTCGGCCCAGGCACCCTGCTGGGCGAGCGACTCCGGGCCCACCGCGTCGGTGAGCGAGCGGGGCTGGAACGGGGCGAACCGAGGTGCCGGATGGTCGGCGGTGGCCTCCAAGTCAAGGATCACGCCGGGGAGGCGTTGTCCGCTCTCGGTGATGGACTGTCCGGCCCGCGAGAACCGGACGACGGTGGGAGCGGCGAAAGCGAGGTTCCCGCTCCAGTCGGCGAGCTCCTGTGCCATCACAGTGCTGACGGCATGGTCCTTCGCGGCCGAGCAGGCGAGGTACACAATCGGGATGCCAGAAACCCCGAGGGCGCGGAGATGCTGCCTCGCGTACGCGCCGACCTGGGGAGCGCTCCCTTGTTTCATGCCGTACCGCGACGGGATGGTGAGGGACTGTCCGTTGCCGTGCGAGTCCAACCAGCCCACCTGTCCGGGCTTCCAGAGGACCGGATACTCCTGATCGCTCGACCTGCCATTCCGGAACGTGCGGTAGGTGCTGGTCCGCACGACCTCCCTCACCTTGTCCCGGGAACCTGCTGCCCATTCGGCGGAGCTGACGAAAGAGACGCCGCTCTGTGTGCCGTTCCGATCCCGGATGGTGCGGCTCACGAACTCCCGGTCCCATACCTCGGGCGCCAGCGGCTGGGGAAGTTCCTCCAGTGTGGCCACGACGTAGCTCAGGCCGAGCCGATCATCGCGCTCGATGCGGTAGCCGCCGTACTGGTACGCCACTTCGACCGGATACAGCGCCTTGCCCCGGTCGGTGTCACGGATCTCGGGGAGGAACGGTGAGACTTCGCGCGCCGAGGACGTCAGCACTTCGTACAACACCAGGTGTTCGCCCTCGTGCTTCGCAGCGGAAGCCGACAAGTCGTCCAGGAGAGCCCGCCTGTTGACCGACACGAGGTGCAGCCGTCCCTTACGGATGACTCCCTGCGCGTCCCCGAAGGTGTGCGGCCCGTCCACCGGCCCGGAAGTCCATTCGCCGAACCACGCCCGGCGATGGACCGGTATGAGCCGTTCGGCTGCCTCGGACGCCAGTTCCTCGTACCCGCCGTAGATGGACGCGCTTCCCAGTTCGGCCAACTCGGCGGCTCGGCTGATCAGTGCCCGCAGTTGCCTCGTCCTCCGACCGTCCCGCCTGTCCTGCTCAGCCAGGGCGAGTCGCTGACGGAACACCTCGTCGCTGCGGAACAGCGCCGGGTATTCACCCCTTCCCTTCCATGCATCGAGGACCAGGTCGCGTGCCATGAGTTCCGGCCGCAAGGGCGGGGAGTCGGTCCGGGCGAAACCTGTGCTGTGCGACGGGTGCACCTGCAAGAGGCGCCGATCGGCGCCTGTGGCCAGATACAGGCCCAGCAGGTGCCCAGCCCGGAGGTTCCGGACGCCGTTTTTCGTCCCCTGGCGTTCCCACACCTCCATGAGGGCCCTACGGCGGCGGGCAGGGAGGCCTGGCGGCAGAACAAGGCTCGCGCCCTCCAGCTCGGCCAGGGTGGCGATGTAATCGAGTGTTTCGCGAGTCCCGATGTCAAAGTCGGACCACAGTTCATGGAACCACCGCTCATGCGGTTGCCGCAGGGAATTCCATACGGCGCTGCCCATTCCGTACGTCTTTTGAAGCGGCTCTGGCAGATGCCCGATCATCCTACGGGGATCGAACTGGGCGTCGCTCCAAGCATGGAGCCGGGCCGCGTCAACCGGTCGAGAAGGCTCCGTCTCATCGCGAACGCCGGCCTTCTGAGTGGCCGCCAACACCTCGGCCAACGAGTGGCGCCTCAGGCCCCAAGCGATCAGGGCGTTGCGGAAGCCCAGCGGGTTGCCCTCCGGTACCTCCAGCGCGCGCCACACACGCATCAGGTGGGTGATCGTCTCGGCCGGCCCGTCGGCGAGCACGTGACCGTACTCGCGTGCCCGCTGAAGAACCTCAGGGGAGTAAGGGATCACTGCGTCGGGCACGCCGGACAGTCCTTGCGGATTCAGCTCCGGCTTCCTGGCCCATAGCTTGGCCAGCGCATTCGGGTAGGCGGGGTTGCTGAATACGGCATCCGCGAAGGCATCGATCCGCTCGTCCAGGGTGGCGTCGGACCCGGAGTCCTTCAGACGGGTGAACTGTTGCTGCGGGGACAGAGGAATACGACGGTTCGCGAACAATACGAACGTGTGCGTACCGAAGTACGGTTCGTAGTAGTCGAACAGCGCGTCGAGCGCCTTGTGCACTTCTTTCTGCGACATGAAGTGGACGGAGAGCACCATTCTGAGCGCTTCTTCATACTGCTTGCTCAACACTTGGTACCGGCTGGGCCCTCCGCCGGGGTTATCGGCGTAGAGGTACGGGAACCGCGGCTCCACGGTTCTGCTCGGCGGAGCGTGCTCTGCATCCTCACCCGTCTGCAACCCGCCGACGGTCTGCGCGTGCGTCGGCGCGTCCGGTGCCGGCCCGTCCGCGTCGAACACCCCGGGTGCCGCTGAGGCCGTAGCCGAGACGCCGGGAGTCGCTGGCTGCTGCAGGCCGTTCCTCCACCACCGGCCCGGCGCCCCGGTACCCGGCTCCCCAAGGACCTGGATGGTGAGCGGGCCACCGAAAGAGGAC
>NZ_JBWKDW010000026.1:136765-143775 GCF_056435735.1 Streptomyces sp. NPDC043878 | reverse complement strand
CCCCCCCCCCCCCCCCCCCCCCCCCCCCCCCCCCCCCCCCCCCCCCCCCCCCCCCCCCCCCCCCCCCCCCCCCCCCCCCCCCCCCCCCCCCCGGGCTCAGGCCAGTCCGCCCACCAGCCGGAACGCCGAGTCCGCGCGGAACTGGTAGCCGGACTGGTAGGAGTCCAGCTCCAGCCGGAAGTTCTGGTGGCGCAGGAACCGGCCCGGGTAGTTCACCGACTCCAGCATGACCGTGCCGGAGGAGCCGGGGCGGGCGCAGAAGGTGGCGTCCTGCCGGAACAGGGACGAGCCGTCGTCGCTCTCGGAGCGCAGCACGAAGTTGCGGTGGCGCAGGTAGGTGCCGTCGGCGGTGGCGAAGGAGTAACAGGACGCGTCGGAAAGGCCCTTGACGAGCGTGAAGGTGGCGTTGCGCCGGGCCGGCGCCGAATCGATCCGGTCGAGCTTCACATAACCGCCGCTCACGTCCCAGTAGCGGTCGGGGTAGTTGACCGACTGCACGGACCTGGACATGCTCTGCGGCTTCGGCCGGGACGAAGTGGCGTGCGCGGACGGCGACTTGGACGTCTTCACGGGGGACGGGGACGCCGACGCCTGCGGCCGGGGCGCGGCCGAGGTGGAGTGCTCGGACGGCGACGGAGGGGCCTTCTTGGTGCTGGGCGTCGCGGTCCCGCTCGTGGAGGCGGTGGCGAAGGAGATCAGGCCCGGCACGGTGGCCTCGCCGGAGGGGGCCGTGCTGCCCGCACCCGACACCTTCTCCGGAGCCCTGTTCATCAGGGCGACCGAGGCGGCGCACGCGATGATCGTGGCCAGCGCGAGCGCGCCCGCCAGCCACAGCCGGCGGGTCCCCGGGGCCCGGGAGGTGTCCGGTACCCAGCCGTTCTCCCAGGGCTGCTCCTGGGCGGGCCGAGGGGTCTTCTCTTGCATGCGCTGATCCTTTGGCGGTGCCCATGGCGAATGTCCGCGGCTGCGACGGCCCGTGTGTGAAAGGTGAAGCAGATGGAAGAGTAGTGGACGGTGGGAACTCCAACGAGCCTTTTGCGAGAGCGGTTTCCCCCTTGTTATCTCCGGTCCGCCCGCGGGGTCGGCCAGGTCGTCGGCCGGTCGCGTGGGCGCCTTCTCCGGACGCCGTTGTCCACGCTCGTACACAGGGGATACCTGTTGCTCGGCGTCGCCATCGCCGCCGAGGCGGCCGCCACGACCGCCTGAAGTACACCGCGGGCTTCAGCAGACCCCTGCCCACGCTGCTCACCGTCCTCGGCTACGTCGCCTCCTTCGTGCTCCTCGCGCAGGCGCTGAAGTCGATGTCGGTCGGCACGGCGTACGCGATCTGGTCCGGCGCCGGCACCGCGGCCATCGCCATGATCGGAACGGTCTTCCTCGGGGAGGGCATGACGGTGGCGAAGGCCGCCGGGATCGCGATCATCATCGTCGGTGTCGTGGTGCTGAACCCGGGGGCGCGCACTGATGCCGCGCCGCCACGACCCCGGACGGCGGCAGCGGATCATCGACGCGGCGATCCGGGTCGTGCGGGAGAGAGGCCTGGCCGGCCTCACCCACCGCTCCGTCGCCGCCGAGGCCGATGCGCCGCTCGGTTCCACGACGTACCACTTCGCGACGCTACGAGCTGATGGTCGCCGCGCTGCGGCAGGCCGGTGAGGGCTTCGCCGGCCTCGTCGCACCCCACGGCGCCCCGGCGGACCCCGGCACGGACCCGGCCACCGAGCCGGCGGTCGCCTGGGCGAGTGGCTCGGGGGTGACCGCGCCGGCGTCGAGCTGGAGTAGGAGCTCTACCTCGCCGCGCTGCGCCGCCCAGCCCTGCTCCCCGTCGCCGCCGAGTGGGCCGAGGACCTGGCCGGCCGGCCCGCCCGGCGCACGGACCCGGTGACCGCCCGGGCCCTGGTCGCCCTGATGGACGGCATCTGCCTCCAGGTCCTCCTGACCGACGGGACCTACGACGAGACGCACGCACGGGAGGCACTGTCCCGGGTCGTTCCGCCACGGACACCCGCGGGCCGGACGGGTACGCGGGCGTCGCCGACCCGGGCGGGTACGCGGGCGGGGCGAAGTGGGCGGGGCGGTCCGGAGAGTGACCCCGGCCCCGGGCGGGTGAGCGGGTGCGGCGAAGTGGGCGGGGCGGTCCGGAGAGTGACCCCGGCCGGATCCGCGATGGACTCGGCCCTCACCAGCCGCCCCTGGGGGACGGGGCCACCCGAGGCCCGGCACCTGAGACGGGCGCACGCTGGTTCGCCTCGGTGGGGCTCGGCCGGTTAGGTTGCCCTCATGACCGACACGACTGCACCTCGCACCACCGGCGCCGTTGCCGCCGGGCTCGCCACGATCACCGCCGACGGCACCGTCCTCGACACCTGGTTCCCCGCTCCCGCGCTGACCACCGAGCCCGGCCCGTCCGGCACTGAGCGGCTGTCCGCCGACCGTGCGGTGGAACTGCTCGGTGAGGGCGCCGCGAAGGCCATCGGTCCGGACGCGCGCCGCGGCGTCGAGGTGGTCGCGGTCCGCACGGTCATCTCCTCCCTCGACGAGAAGCCGACCGACGCGCACGACGTGTACCTGCGGCTGCACCTCCTCTCGCACCGGCTGGTCAAGCCGCACGGCCAGAACCTGGACGGTGTCTTCGGCTTCCTGGCCAACGTCGCCTGGACCTCGCTCGGCCCGGTCGCCGTGGACGACGTCGAGAAGGTCCGCCTCAACGCCCGCGCCGAGGGCCTGCACCTCCAGGTCACCTCGATCGACAAGTTCCCGCGCCTGACGGACTACGTCGCCCCCAAGGGCGTCCGCATCGCCGACGCCGACCGGGTACGGCTGGGCGCGCACCTCGCCGAGGGCACCACGGTCATGCACGAGGGCTTCGTCAACTTCAACGCCGGCACCCTCGGCACGTCGATGGTCGAGGGCCGTATCTCGGCCGGCGTCGTGGTCGGTGACGGCTCGGACATCGGCGGCGGCGCCTCCACCATGGGCACGCTGTCCGGCGGCGGCAACGTCCGCATCACCATCGGCGAGCGCTGCCTGGTCGGTGCCGAGGCGGGCGTGGGCATCGCACTCGGCGACGAGTGCGTGGTCGAGGCCGGCCTGTACGTCACCGCGGGCACCCGGGTGACCATGCCCGACGGCCAGATCGTGAAGGCCCGCGAACTCTCCGGCGCCTCGAACATCCTCTTCCGCCGCAACTCGGTCACCGGCACGGTCGAGGCCCGCCCGAACAACGCGGTCTGGGGCGGCCTGAACGAGGTCCTGCACAGCCACAACTGACCCCGGCGGCCTTCGCGAGCGCTCCCTCACCGGTCGGTGGAGGGGCACCCGCTCACATCTGTACGGCCGTCGCGAAGTCCGACAGGGCCGTGAAGTCCTGTTCCCGGAGGCCGATTCGGGGGTCGACGTGGTACAGCAGCGCACTCGCGGGGTGCCGGCCGGCCACGTACACCTCGTCCGCCGGGGTCTGTTCGTCGTCGACCCAGGCGAAGGGACGGCCGGCCGCGTACGCCACGATGGCCTGCGTCTTCCAGTGGACGCCGTCCGGGCGGAGGGCGAACAGGTCCTCGCCGAAGTCGACGTAGGGGAGTTCGGGCAGGCCGACGACGGGGGCGATCCAGCGGTTGGCCGCGTCCATCCACGTGGTGGCCCAGCACAGGTCGTAGTCGAGGGCGAGCAGGGCGGGGCCGTGCGCGGGGTTCAGCCACACGCGCAGGGGTCTGCCCGGGCGGACGGACGCCCGGATCGTCGTGTAGCCCTCGGGGCGCCGCTCCGGCTGTGCGGCGTACGGGTTCAGAGGGCCGTCGACGTCGAGGAACAGCAGCGGACGGCTCACGCGGCCACCGTACGGCAGGGGTGAGGCGGGCCGCGCGGGAACTGGTCCGCGGACAGGGGTGGCGGAGTGGCCGTGTGCTGCAGGAGGGCGACGACGGGGACCCCTGGCGGTGGGAGCCGGGGTTGGCCGCCCGGTGCCCCGTTCACTGGGCGCCGGTGAACTCCGCGTGGACCGCCAGCAGTTCGTCGGTCGCCGCGCGGTCAGCGGGCAGCAGCGGGGGGCGGACCGGGCCCGCGGGCAGGCCCAGTTCGGCGAGGAGGGCCTTCACGGTGACCGCGCCGGGCAGGCCGGAGGCCATCACCGACTCGACGAGAGGTGTGGCGCGTTGCTGGAGGCGGGCGGACCTGCGGGTGTCGCCCGCATCGAACGCGTCCAGTACGGCCCGGAGTTGGGCGGGGACCACGTTCGCGACGGTGCTGACGTATCCGGCGGCGCCGACCGCGTACAGCGCGAGGTTGTGCTCGTCGCAGCCCGCGTAGTACGCCAACTCCGTTGCCGCCAGCACCTTCTGCGCGCCGAGGAAGTCGTAGGAGCAGTCCTTGACGGCCACGATCCGGGGGTGGCCGGCGAGCCGGATCATCGTGCCGGGCTCGATCCGGGTGCCGGTGCGGCCGGGGATGTCGTAGAGCATGAGCGGCAGCCCGGACGCGTCGGCGACCTCCCGGAAGTGGGCCTCCAGCGCGTCCTGCGGGGGCCTGCTGTAGTAGGGGCTGACCACCAACAGGCCGTCCGCGCCCGCCTTCTCGGCCGCGAGGGCGAGCTCGACGGTGTGCCGGGTGTCGAAGGTGCCCACTCCGGCCACGACCGACGCGCGCCCGCCCACCGCCGCGCGGACCGCCGCGACGAGCGCCGTCTTCTCCGCGTCCGTCGTGGTCGGTGACTCGCCCGTCGTACCGGAGAGCACCAGGCCCTCGCAGCCGGCGGACACCAGATGGTCGGCGAGCCGCTGCGCGCCGTCGAGGTCGAGGGCGCCGGTCCTGGTGAAGGGCGTGATCATCGCGCAGAGGGCGCGGCCGAACGGGGTGGCGGAGGAACGGGATCTCGTCATGGGAGCAGTCTCGGCCGGATGACGGTGAAGCTCCACTTAAATGTCCTACGAGGTACGGGTAAGCAGCGCTGCGAAGTCCCGGTCCGGTCCCCTGTCGCATACGGCCCCTCATGGGGCACCATGGACACAACGGTCATCGGCACCTCGCCACGGGAGGCTCCATGAAGCTCGGCAAGGCACTCGCCACCGGAGTCGCGGAGGAGCGGCCGCAGGTCCAGGACGAGGAACCGCGCGCCCCCGAGGAGATCGCGGAGCCGGCGGCTCCCGCACCCGAAGAGGAACCGGCCGCCCGATGAGGCTGCGGCTCCCCGAGGAACGTCCGGCGGAGCCGCCGACCGGATACAAGATCGCCCACCCGGTGCTGTCCCGGGACGGCACCCGGGCCGGGTTCACGGGCGTGTCCCTCGGCGCCGCACGGCCGTACGGCGTCCTGGCCGACGCGTCCTGCGTCTACGGCCTGCGGCACCGCGCGCCGCACCGCCGCTGCGACTGCGGCTTCCACTGCGTGCACGAGCGTGCGGCGGCCGAGGCGCTGCTGTGCACGGCGGAACACCGGACGGCCGCCCTGCTGGAGGTCTCCGTCCTCGGCGCCTACATCCGCTTCGAGCACGGCTTCCGCTACGCGCGCCAGCGGGTGCGGGTCGCGACCGTCGGACCCTGCGCGTGCGGCACGGTCGCCGCCGCGCTGGCCGACGCCGGCTGGGGCAGGCCGGGGCGGCGCGCGCTGGCGCCCTCCTGCGCCGGGTGCGTCCACGGGCGTACGTCCGTCTCGCTCGCCTCCTTCGCCCGGCTCGCCGGGGACGGACTGCGGGTGGTCGCCGGCCGCGGCGGCACGCCCGAGAAAGACGGTACGGACGGGCTCGGTGTTGCCGAACTCGCCGCCGAGGCAGCCCTGTTGCAGGCGCGACTGGACTGGTTCCAGACCCAGCTGGCGCGGTTCGGCGCGAGCGGACCCGGCGGCGCCGAACAAGGGTAGCGGGGGGCCGGCCCGGGTACTCGGATGTTCCGAACCGAGAGGAGGCGGACGCCGTGACCGCGACCGTGACCCCGAAGGCCGCGCGCGACGAGCGCCTTTCCGTGGGCGAACTCGTCGGACAGGCCACCGAGCAGCTCTCCCGCCTCGTACGGCAGGAGGTGGCACTCGCCAAGGAGGAGCTCACCGAGAAGGGGCGAAGGGCGGGGCGCGGCGGCGGACTGCTCGGCGTCGCGGGCGCCGTCGCGTACGCCGGTCTGCTGGCGCTGGCCGGCACGGGCGTCGTCGCGCTCTCGCTGGTCCTGCCGCTGTGGGCCGCGGCGCTGATCGTGACGGCCGTGCTGTTCGCGCTCGCGGCCGTGCTGGCCGCCTCCGGCCGCGCCCAGCTCCGGCGTGCCGCTCCTCCCACCCCCGAGCAGGCCCTCGGCAGCGTCAAGGCCGACGTCGAGGAGATCAAGGAAAGGGCGCACCGATGACGGACAGGTCAGCGGCTCAGGGCACGGGCGCGGACGCCGCACAGGCGGTCGGCGCGAAGGGCCCCGACGAGCTGCGACGGCAGATCGAACAGACTCGCAGTCAACTCGGCAACACCGTCGAGGAGTTGGCGGCGAGGGTCGACATCAAGGGCCGCGCGCGGGCCCGGGCGGCAGACCTGCGGGACAAGGCGGGCGCCATGGGCGTGCAGCTGCGCAGCTCGGCCGCACAGGCCGGCCACACCGTCCACCACCGGGCGCTGCGCGCCGGTCACACCGTCCAGGGCGGGGCGGCGCGCGCCGGTGAGCTCGTGGAACGACGGACTCCGCAGCCCGTCGGCAACGCCGTGCGGTCCGGGCTGCGCGGCCCGAGGCCGGTGCTGGTCGTCGCGGCCGTGGTGGGTCTCGTCGTGGTCGCGGGCGCGATGCGGCGGCACCGCGGGCGGTAGGGGCGGCAGTGGCTGTGCGGTAGCCGCCTGAGCGTCCGGGCGCGGGCGAATGCGCAGTGGTGGCCGTGGCCGCCGGAGCGTCCGGGCGTGGGTGGATGCGGCGGCCCGAGTCGTCATGTGTGGGTGTGGGGGGGGGGGGGGGGGGGGGGGGGGGGAAAAAAAAACCACACAGACAAGCCAGGGGCCGCGGCCTCAAATCCAACAAGAGAAGGAGTAGGAAAGAAGAAAGACGGGGTGGAAG
>NZ_JBWKDW010000026.1:117306-136755 GCF_056435735.1 Streptomyces sp. NPDC043878 | reverse complement strand
TCTGGTGGGGTTCTGGTGGGGTGTTGTTGTTCTTCTCCTTTTTGTGTTTTTTTTTTTTTTTTTCCCCCCCCCCCCCCCCCCCCCCCCCCCCCCCCCCCCCCCCACGCGCGCGTACGGCTCGCGTCCGCCCCGCCGAAAGTCGGAACCGTCTAGACAAGAAAAATGTTCGGTGAGACGGTGGACGCATGCAGGACGTCACCGTCATCGAGGACCCCGAGGCCGCCGTCGTCTCCCTGGACCCCACACGGGCCCGGCTGCTGGCCGAGCTGGCCGCCGGCCCGGCGTCGGCCGCCATGCTGGCCGGGAAGGTCGGGCTGCCCCGCCAGAAGGTGAACTACCACCTCAAGGCGCTGGAGCGGCACGGGCTGGTCGAACTGGCGGGTGAGCGCCGTAAGGGCAACGTCACCGAGCGGCTGATGCGCGCGACCGCGGCCTCGTACGTCATCTCGCCGCTCGCGCTCGCCGCCGTACAACCGGACCCGGACCGGTTCCGCGACCAGCTCTCCGCCCGCTGGCTGCTGGCGCTCGGCGCCCGGCTCGTGCGGGACGTCGGGTCGCTGATCACCGGGGCCGACAAGGCCCAGAAGCGGCTCGCCACCTACGCGCTGGACGGCGAGGTGCGCTTCGCCTCGGCCGCCGACCGGGCCGCGTTCGTGCAGGAACTGACCGCGGGCGTCGCGGCGTTGATCCGCAGGTACGACGCCCCGGACGCGGAAGGCGGCCGGGACCACCGGATCGTCGTCGCCGTCCACCCCACCCTCAAGCCCGAGGCCACGCCCGGCGCCCTGCCCGCCCCCTCGCCGGACCAGTAGGACTCAGGAGAAACCGTCATGTCCAAGGAATTCGAGATCGCCCGCGAGTTCGAGGTCGACGCCACACCCGAGCAGGTGTGGACGGCCTTCACCGCGGGGACCGGCGGCTGGCTGTGGCCGATGGAGGCGCCGGAGCCACGCGAGGGCGGCCGGGGGCCGTTCGGGTCCACCGTCACCGTCTGGGACCCGCCGCACCACTACACCAACCGGGTCGAGGACGCCGAGGGCGTCTCCGCACAGACCCTCAACCAGCTCGACTACACCATCGAGCCGCGCGACGAGGGCCGGCGTGCCTGGGTGCGGTACGTGCACAGCGGCATCTTCGTCGACGACTGGGACAACCAGTACGACGGCGCGAGCAAGCACACCGAGTTCTATCTGCACACCCTGCGCGAGTACCTGACCCACTTCTACGGCCGTCCCGTCGCCTTCACCACCTTCGACGGGCCCGAGGGCGGCCGGGCCCCGGACGCCCTCGCCACCGTCGCCCGGGCGCTCGGGCTCACCGACGGCACCGCCGCGGGAGACCGCGTCCAGGCGCGGGGCCCCGCGGGCCGGCCCCTGGCCGCCGTGGTCGACTACCGCGACCCGTACTTCATCGGGCTGCGGACCGACGACAGCCTCGTCCGGTTCTTCGGCCGCAACCACTGGGGTCACACCGTCGGCGTCAGCGTCCACGACTTCGCCCCGGACGCCGACGCCAAGGCCGACGAGGCCGCCTGGCAGGACTGGCTGACGAGTGTGTTCACCCGGTCCTGAGCGGGCCGGCCGGGCCGGGCCCCGTACTGCGCGGCGACGTGCCGGGTCCGGTGGAACGCACCGGACCCGGCCGGCCGGCGGCAGTCGCCGGCCGGCTCGCGCCTCGACCCGCCCGGTGGAACTCACCGGGCCCGGCTCGCGCGTCACTCCGTCCGGCGGCGGGCGCCGGACAGCGCCTACGGCTCGAACCGCAGCACCTGCGGGTCGTGGTCGCTGATCTGGTCGTTGAACTCCGAATTGATGTGCACGCTGTCGTAGTCGAGACCGCAGCCGCGCCGGATCGACGGGCTGACCAGGATCTGGTCCAGGACCTGCTGGTTGCCCTGGTAGTCGTAGGTGTAACGCTCGCTCTTCGGCAGCGACTTGATCGCCGACCAGAGTTCGCCGTCACCCTCCAGGATCTTGGCGGTGTCGGAGAAGTCGAAGTCGTTCATGTCGCCGAGCGCGATGACGTCCGCGTTCTTCTGGGTGTCCAGGATCTGCTTGACGAAGGCGTTCACCGCGGTCGCCTGCAGATGACGCTGGACCTCCGAGCTGCGCACCACGGGCTGGTACTGCGAGGTCAGTCCCTGGTCGCCGCCCTTGGAGTTGAGGTGGTTGGCGATCACGAAGACCGTACGGCCGCGGAAGACGAACTCCCCGGCCAGCGGCTTGCGGCTGGCGTTCCACGCGGTGTTCGCCGGGTCCACGCGGCCGGGCGAGACGGTCAGCTGCGCCTTGCCGCGCACCTTCGTGACGCCGACGGCGGTCGTGGAGTCGCCGCCCGCCCGGTCGGTGAAGGAGACCCGCTCCGGGTTGAACAGGAAGACCTGACGGATGTTGCCGCCGGGCTCACCGCCGTCCGCGCCGTTGACCGGGTCGATGGACCGCCACTGGTAGGCCGGGCCGCCGGCCGCCACGATCGCGTCGATGAGCTTGCCCACCGTCACGTCGGCGGCGACCGTACCGTCGTTCGTCGCGCCGTTGTTGTCCTGGATCTCCTCCAGGGACACGATGTCGGGCGACTTCAGGTTGTGCACGATCGCGGCGGCGTGCTCCTCGAACGTGGCGTCGGACGGGTCGAGGTTCTCGACGTTGTACGTCGCCACCGCCAGCTCCCCGCGCCGCTGCGGACGCGTGCTCTCGCGCTGCAACCCACCGCTCTTCAGGGCGCCGAGCTCGGTGGCGACGAGGGTGTAGCCGCCGAACTGGTTGTAGTCCAGCGGCCCCGCGGTCGTACCGGTGAGGGTGTCGCCGACGTTCGCCTTCGGGAAGTCGGCGGTCGCGCCGAGCGACTGGATCTGCAGCCGGCCGGTGTTCTGGGAGTCGTAGGAACCGTAGAGCGTGCCGCCGCGCCGCGTGCTGTTCTCACGGGGCTTCACCGTCACCCACAACTCGGTGTACGGGTCGGTGGCGGTGACGACGCGGACGTCGGAGACCCGGACGTTCATGCCCTCAAGGGACTCGTAGTAGTCCAGGGCGTACTTCGCCGGGTTCAGGGGCAGGCCGTTGACCGAGTTGCCCGCGGCCGGGTCGCCGGCCGGCGTGTAGGCGGCCGGGACCGAGTGGGCGTCGACGACCTGCGCGGCCGGGACGGCGTTGCCGCTGGAGACGACCGTGACGGTCGGCTTGGTGATCTCCGTCACCGACTGGTTCCCGCCGGCCGCGCCGCCCGGCACGAACTCCGAGACCGTGCCCGTCACGGTGACCGAGTCGCCGACCGCGACCTTCGGTACGGAGCTGGTGAAGACGAAGACACCCTCACTGGTGGCCGGGTTGTCGTCCGGGGTCGGGTCCTGGATCCAGAAGCCGCGGGACGAACCGTAGGCGCGCACCCCGGTGACGATGCCCGCCACGTCGGTGACCTGCCGGCCGGCGTAGGGGGACGTCCGGGTGCTGCCCTGGATGTCGTGGATGCGCACGGAGTCCGCGTGCGCGGGGGAGGTGAGGACGACGATGGACGCCGCGGAACAGACGGCGGCGACGGTGAGCGCGGCGAGGCGCGCGGAAGACTTGCTCGGCAACGGAATCCCTCCGGGGACATACGTGAGCGCCGGGACGAGGGTGGTGGAGCGGGAGCCGCGACCTGTGGGGCGGAGGCGACGCGCGTAGAAATTCCGGTGAACAGCTGTCCG
This sequence comes from Streptomyces sp. NPDC043878, assembly GCF_056435735.1. Taxonomy (NCBI): domain Bacteria; kingdom Bacillati; phylum Actinomycetota; class Actinomycetes; order Kitasatosporales; family Streptomycetaceae; genus Streptomyces; species Streptomyces sp. NPDC043878. The sequence continues at coordinate 133,070 of NZ_JBWKDW010000026.1, read as the reverse complement.
CTGGACTTCTACGCGCGTCAATCTCCTGCCTGGCAAGGCGAGTTGTCAAGGTTTCGGCCAGGTCCGGAACCTGGCCGAGACATGAACCGGGCGGCATGGGTGGAAATCCGTCTAGGCTGAGCGGCTGAGCCGTATGGGCTTCCCTTCCAAGGCGCCTAGGAGAAACACCCGATGTCAGACAGCTCCCCCCTGCCGCCGGTACTGCTGCACCCGGATGCGGAGCTGGCGCGGGACGCGCTGTCCACGCCACTGCTCTCCCGGGCGGTGCGGCTCGCCCGCTGGGCCGGTCCCGACACCCGGGTCGACACCGGCGGGGCACTGGTCGACGAGCAGGTGCCGGCCGCCGCCGAGGCTCTCGGACTGAGCGGGGACGACGCGGCGGCCCTGGCGAGCGAGGCATGGCGGGTCGCCCTGGACGCGGGACTCGTGGAGGTCGCCGACGAGGAGGCGGGCACCGTCGAGGCGGGCGAGGACCTGGCCCTGCTGAGCGGCGGCTCCCCGCAGGACGTGCTCGGTGTCTGGCAGGCGGCCCTGGAGGCGGTACTGGCCGACGCCGCCCTGCCCGACCTCGACGACCTGGCCGACGCGATGGACGCCGACGGCGAGATCGACTTCTCCGCCCTCGACTGGGACCCGGAAGCGGAGGCCGAGTTCCTCGACGGCGTGCTCGGCAACCTCTACCTGCTCACCGTCAGCGAGGAGGGCCCCGGCCAGGTGCCCGTGCCCCTGCCCGCGCTCGCCGCCTCCATGATCGTGCCCGGCGACATGGGTGAGCCCACCAACGACATGCTGGAGCAGGTGTCCGACGCCATGATGCGGCTGGACGACCAGTTCCGGCTGCTCGCGCCGGTCGGCCTGGTCGAGTACCAGCCGGTCGACGAGACGCTGATGGCCGAGGCCGAGGCGGAGCCCGCCGCCCCGGTCGACGAGACGGACGTGACCCGCTACGGCATGGTGCGGCTGACCCCGCTCGGCCTGTACGGGCTGCGGGCGCGACTCCTGGAGGCCGGCTTCGGCGCGCCCGCCGTCGGAGAACTCGCCGACAAGGGGGCCGACGCGCTGCTCGACCAGACCTCGCACTTCCCGCCGGCCGCCGCCCAGGCGGAGACCGAACAGTGGCTGGCACGCCGCGAACAGCTCACGGCGGCACGGGAGTTGCTGGCGGCGGCCCGCGGGGCCGACACGGGTGCGCCGCTGCGTCGGCTGCGCTGCCAGCAGGCGCTGTCCCTGGTGGGCGCCGAGGCGGAACCGGCCCTGCGGGAGGTGCTCGACGACGCCGAACTCGGCGGGCTCGCCCGGGTCTGGCTCAGCGAGCGGGGCGCGTCCGAGGTCCCGGCGCCGTCCGAGGAGATGGTGTTCTGGCTGACCGTCGACACGCTCGCCGCGCAGCTCGCCGCGGAGGGCAACTCGGAGGAGCTGCAAGCCCTGGTGGAGGGGCTCGCGATGCAGCACAGCGGGTTCTTCGCGGCCGCCTGGCGGGTGGACCACCCCGGGACTGCGGACGTGCTGGAGGCGATGGGGCGGCTGCATCCGGACAAGAGGATCGCCAAGGAGGCGCGGAAGGCGGCGTTCAAGGCGCGGTCGCAGCAAGGGGGGTGACCTCGTGGTCGCCGTCCACCGTGCCGGTGGGGGGTGACCTGGGGTGGTCGGGCGGGCCCGGTCGGGGTGGGTGAGTGCTTCGCCGGGTGGGCGGGCGGGTGCGGGTGCGGGGGCGTTGGGGTTGTCTGCGCGGTTCCCCGCGCCCCTGTCTGGTGCGGTGCGGTGCGGTGCGGTGGGGTGCGTTGTCGGCTGCGGGTGGTTTGTGGCTGGTCGCGCGGTTCCCCGCGCCCCTGTTCGTGTGCGGTGTGTTGTCGGGTGCGGGGGCGTTGGGGTCGTCTGCGGTTCCCCGTGCCCCTGTCCGTTGTCTGGGCGGGTGCGTTGTGGGGTGCGGTTGGCTGGTGGATTTGCGGGGTTCCCCGCGCCTCCTCACGTCCGGGTTCTCGTTTCGGGGGCTTGGCTCGGGTGGGTGGTTTTTTGGTGGCGTTGGGTGTGTGCTTACGGGTTCATGGAATACAGGCCGGTGAAGTCGTCCGGCGTTAATCTCCCGTTCAGGAGCGGGCGGGAGCGTGGCGCCGATCGAGCTCCGCCACCCTCCACGGCAGACCCACCGTCACAGGAGACACCATGTCGCTCACCCGCAGGGACTTCGCCAGAAAATCCGCGATCACCGGTGCGGGGGTCGCGCTGGCGGGCAGTGTCGGCGCGCTCGCCACCGCACCGAACGCCCTCGCGTCCACCGACACCGAGAGCCTCGGGGAGGAGTCGGCGGCCGCTCACGGCGGTGTCGGTTACGGGCCGCTGGTCCCCGACCCGAAGGGCATCCTCGCCCTGCCCGCCGGCTTCAGGTACCGCGTCATCACCTACAGCGGGAAGACCACGCTGGAGTCCGGTGAGAGCACCCCGTCCAACCACGACGGCACCGCCACCTTCGACGGCCCGCGCGGCGCGACCCTGCTCGTCAACAACCACGAACTCAAGGGCCCCCGGGCCGGCTGGACCCACCCCGTGCCGCTCACCGAGGGCCTCGTCTACGACCCCGCAGCCGCCGGTGGCTGCACGGTCGTCGAGGTGCGTCACGACCACGTCGCCGAGTGGGTCGGCATCGCCGGCACCTCCACCAACTGCGCGGGCGGCAGCACTCCTTGGGGCACCTGGCTCACCTGCGAGGAGACCGAGGACAAGGCCGGCCAGAACGGCATGACCAAGGACCACGGCTACGTCTTCGAGGTCGACCCCGCCGACCGCCGGGCCAACCGCAGCCCCAAGCCGATCAAGGCGCTGGGCCGTTACGCCCACGAGGCCGTCGTCGTCGACCCCAAGCGCGGGCACCTCTACCTCACGGAGGACGCCTCCGGCCCCAACGGCCTGCTCTACCGCTGGACCCCGCCCGAGCACTTCCACCACGGCCGCGGCAAGCTGCGCACCCTCGCCGACGACGCCGGCGTCCTCCAGGCGTTCAAGTGCTTCGACTCCGGCGGCAAGTTCGTCGACGACCTGTCCCGCGCCACGAAGATCGGCACGGTGTACGGCGTCGACTGGGTCGACGTCCCCGACCGTGACGCGAAGACCACGTCCGTCCGCAAGCAGTTCACCGACGGCCAGGTCACCCGCGCCCGCAAGCTCGAAGGCATGTGGTGGGGCGACGGCGGCACCTACATCGTCTCCTCGTACGCCCGCACCGAGAGCCCCGTCCAGCACGACGGCGCGGTCTGGTTCTACGACCCCAAGCGCCGCACCCTCACCCTGAAGGTGCTGCTCGGCGTGAACCCCGACCCGTCCGTCGACGGCGCCTTCGACGGCCCCGACAACATCACCGTCTCCCCGTACGGCGGCCTCGTCATCGCCGAGGACGGCGAGGGTGTCCAGCACCTGTTCGGCGCCACCGACAGCGGCCGCACCTACCCGATCGCCCGCAACGAACTCAACATCGGCACCGAAGAGGCCCCGGAGTACAGCGAGTTCACCGGCGTCACCTTCTCGCCCGACGGCCACACCCTGTTCGCCAACATCCAGACGCCCGGCATCATGCTCGCCATCACCGGCCCCTGGAAGCGGCAGAAGCGCGGCTAAAAGCTTGCAGGGAAGCAACACCTTGATTCCCTGCAAACCCTTAGTGCCGCGACGGGCAGCGTTCGCCCCGGCACGACGCCCGGCACGCACTCTCGCCGCACCGGACGCCGCTCCTCGACGGGTGAACGTCGCCTGTCGCGGCACTGGTTAATTCGCTCGCTCCTCCCGAGTTGCGCCTCCTACAGTGAGATCAGAACGGCACGCACTCCCGGTGCGAAGGCAGCGGCTACTTCTCTTCCAAGGAATTCACGCCGCCGCCGGCTTGATCTCGGGAGGCGCAGCTCATGGTGGGTGCCCGGTGCGCAGGCAACGGTTACTTCAGGGATCGGAAGGTCGCGGGTTCGAGTCCCGTCATCGGCCCAGGGCCGGTGTAGCTCAATGGGAAGAGCGTCCGGTGATAAGTCCGTCGCCGACTCCTGATCTCGGGCACCCTCCTTCTCTGCGTCTCCTTCCGGAACACCCACAGGAATTCGGGGGGAATTCACCATGGCGCGATTCAACAAGAAGGCCGCCAAGGCGCAGCCCACCTCGCGCGTCACGTCGACGGGCCGGGTGCTGCGTACGTACCAGGGCGGCCTCGGCCGTGAGCGCGACGCGCGCTCCGAACTCTTCCTGCTGTCGCTGGCCAACTTCGTCTCGCAGCAGACCTTCTACGAGACCGGTGCCGCCCGCGACGACCGGTTCGCCACACTGGTGCGCGAGCTCGCCGTCAGCGACCCGTTCTGGACGGCGGGCCTGCTGGGCTGGCTGCGGGGCGAGGGCAACCTCCGTACCGCCTCGATCGTGGGCGCCGCCGAGTACGTGAAGGCACGTCTCGACGCGAGCGCCACCGACGGCCCCTCGAACCGGCAGGTCGTGGCCTCCGTGCTGCGGCGGCCCGACGAGCCCGGCGAACTGCTCGCGTACTGGACGGCGACGTACGGCCGCGGTGTTCCCAAGCCGGTCAAGCGCGGCATCGCCGACGCCGTACGGCACCTGTACAGCGGCAGGTCCCTGCTGAAGTACGACACGGCGTCCAGGGGCTACCGCTTCGGCGACATCCTCAACCTGGTGCACGCCGTACCGGACCCCGCCAAGCCGGGGCAGGGCGAGCTGTTCCGCTACGCCCTCGACCGCCGGCACCACCCGGACACCGCCGTACCGCCCGCCTCGGACCGGGTCCTGACCGCGCACCGCGAGCTGATGGTCCTGCCGGTCGCGGAGCGGCGCGCGGCGGTCACCTCGGCGGGCGGCGCCGAGCGGCTCGCGGCGGCGGGCATGACGTGGGAGGCCCTGGCGGGCTGGCTCCAGGGGCCGATGGACAAGGCGGCGTGGGAGGCGGTGATCCCGTCCATGGGCGTGATGGCGCTCGTGCGCAACCTGCGCAACTTCGACGAGGCCGGCGTGTCCGACGAGGTGGCCGCACAGGTCGCCGCGCGGATCAGCGACCCGGCGGAGGTGGCGCGCTCGCGGCAGTTCCCCTTCCGCTACCTCGCCGCGCACCGGCACGCGCCCTCGCTGCGCTGGGCGTACCCGCTGGAGCGGGCGCTCGGCCACTCGCTGGCGAACGTGCCGGCGCTGCCCGGCCGGACGCTGGTGCTGGTGGACCGTTCGGGCTCGATGTTCTACTCGCGTCTCTCGGACCGCTCGGAGCTCAACCGGGCCGACGCGGCGGCGGTCTTCGGTACGGCGCTCGCGCTGCGGGCGGCCGACGCGGATCTCGTGGAGTTCGGCACGTCGAGCAGGCGGGTGAAGTTCCGTGCGGGCGAGTCGGTGCTGAAGATCCTGGAGCGCTTCGGCGACCTGGGCGGCACCGACACCGTCCAGGCGGTGCGCCGCCACTACCGCCGGCACGACCGGGTGCTGATCGTCACCGACGAGCAGTACGCCTACAGCTCGCACGGCGACCCGACCGAGCAGGTGCCGGCGAACGTGCCGGTCTACACCTGGAACCTGGCCGGATACCGGGCGGGTCACGGCCCGTCCGGCAAGGGCAACCGGCACACCTTCGGCGGCCTCACGGACGCGGCCTTCCGGATGGTGCCGCTGCTGGAGGGCGCCCGGGACGCGGACTGGCCGTGGGCCGCCTGACGGCCGGGTGACGAGGCGAGGCGAGCGGGGTCCGCACGGCGGTGCGGACCCCGCTCTTGCCTGCGCGGCGAAGTGACATCTAACATTTCAGTGCATGGACGCCCTACGGCCCGTGCGCCGCATCCTGCTCCGGGACCGCGCCTACGAAGCGATCCGGGACGCCATCGTCGCCGGGGAGATCGAGCCCGGCGCGGTGGTGCGTGACGCCGAGCTGGCGGAGGGGCTCGGGCTGTCCCGGGCGCCGGTGCGCGAGGCGTTCAGCCGCCTGGTCGACGAGGGGCTCCTCGAAAGCAAGCCGCAGAGCTACACGCGGGTCACGCCGGTCGTGGCCGCCGACGTGCGTGACGCGGCCGCCGTGGTGGGCGCCATGCACGAGCTGGTCACGCGGGTCGGTGTGGGCCGGCTGTTCGCGGCGGACGTCGAGGCGATGCGGGCGGCCAACGAGCGGTTCGCGGCGGCCGTCCGCACGGGCGAGGTGGACGCGGCCCTGCGCGCCGACGACGAACTGCACGACGTCCTGGTCCGCGCCGCCGGCAACCGGGCCGCCGCCGCGACCATCGCCCGCTACACCCCGCTGATCCGGCGTCTGGAGCGACGGCGCTTCGGTGAGGGCACCGCCTGCCGCTCGACCGGGCTGCACGAACGGCTGATCGAAGCCTGCGCGAACGGCGACACCGACAGCGCGGTCGGTGTCACCGCGGAGATCTGGCGCGGACTCGCGGACATGGACGCGACCGCCGACGAAGAGGCCCACTGACTTCCCGGAGGCTCGCATGTCCCTCTCCTCGTACGAGCGTTACCCACTCCTCTTCGGCCCCTCACCGGTGCACCCGCTGGAGCGGCTCTCCGCGCACCTCGGCGGAGCCGCGCTCTGGGCCAAGCGCGAGGACTGCAACTCCGGTATCGCCTACGGCGGCAACAAGACCCGCAAGCTGGAGTACCTGGTCGCCGACGCGCTCGCCCAGGGCTGCGACACGCTCGTCTCGATCGGCGGGGTGCAGTCCAACCACACCCGGCAGGTCGCCGCGGTCGCCGCCCGCGCCGGACTCGCGTGCGTGCTGGTGCAGGAGAGCTGGGTGGAGTGGCCCGACTCCGTGTACGACAAGGTCGGCAACATCCTGATCAGCAGGCTCGCGGGAGCGGACGTACGGCTGGTGCGCGCCGGGTTCGGGATCGGGTTCAAGGAGAGCTGGGAACAGGCGCTCCGGGAGGTCGAGGAGAGGGGCGGCAAGCCCTACGCCATTCCCGCCGGCGCCTCCGACCATCCGCTCGGCGGCCTCGGCTTCGCCGGCTGGGCCCACGAGGTCGCCGAACAGGAGTGGGCGGCGGGGGTCTTCTTCGACACCGTGGTGGTGTGCTCGGTGACGGGCTCGACGCAGGCCGGCATGATCGCCGGTTTCCGGGCGCTGGAGGAGGCGGGCGGCCGGCCGCGCCGGGTCATCGGCGTCGACGCGTCCGCGAACCCCGCCCGCACCCGTGACCAGATCGCGCGGATCGCCCACAACACCGGGCAACTCATCGGCGTGAAGAAGGAGTTGACCGAGGAGGACGTCGAGCTGGACGAGCGGTACCACGCGGGCACGTACGGCGTTCCGGACGAGGCCACGCTGGCGGCCATGCGGCTGGCGGCCCGCACCGAGGGCATGGTCACCGACCCCGTGTACGAGGGGAAGTCGATGGCGGGAATGATCGACCTGGTGTCCCGCGGCGAGATCGGCCGGGACTCGACCGTGCTCTACGCGCACCTGGGCGGACAGCCCGCCCTCAACGCCTACAGCGCGCTGTTCTAGTGCCGGGACAGGGCGTGCCGGGCGCCGCGACGGGGCGGACGTCGCCTGTCACGGCACTGGGCGACCCGCTGCCGCTTGGGACCGCGCACGCCGGGGCGGCCCCCGGTCGGGGGCGCCCACGACGGCGGGCCGTGCGGGCTACAGCGCCTGCGCGCCCGGCTTGACCATGTTGCGGACCGTGCGGGCCTTCACGAAGTCGCCGATCGCGGTCATCTCCCACTCGCCGGAGAACTGCTTGATCAGCTTGGCCATCAGCACGCCCGTCTGCGGTTCGGCGCCGGTGAGGTCGAAGCGGACGAGCTCCTCGCCGCTCGCCGCGTCCAGGAGACGGCAGTAGGCCTTGGCGACCTCGGTGAACTTCTGGCCGGAGAAGGAGTTGACCGTGAAGACCAGACCGGTGACCTCCTGCGGGAGCCGGCCGAGGTCGACCACGATCACCTCGTCGTCCCCGCCGCCCTCGCCGGTGAGGTTGTCGCCGGAGTGCTTGATCGCGCCGTTCACGATGGACAGTTTGCCGAAGTAGCAGCTGTCGATGTGGTTGCGCTGCGGGCCGTACGCGATGACCGAGGCGTCCAGGTCGATGTCCTTGCCGCGGAACGCGGGCTCCCAGCCCAGACCCATCTTGACCTGCGAGAACAGCGGACGGCCGCCCTTGACGAGGGAGACGGTCTGGTTCTTCTGGAGGCTGACCCGGCCCTTGTCGAGGTTGATCTTCCCGGCGCCGGGGGCCGGCGCTGCGGTGGGTGGGGCCGGGGGCCCGGCGGGGGCCGGCGGCGCGGCGACGCGCGGGTCCGCGGAAGGCGGCGGCGGGGCCTGCACAGCGGGCCGTGGCGGGGCGGCCGGGGCCGCGGCGGGCGCCGGTTCCTCCACGGTGACGCCGAAGTCGGTGGCGATGCCCGCGAGGCCGTCGGCGTATCCCTGGCCTACGGCGCGGGCCTTCCAGGCGCCGTTGCGGAGGTAGACCTCCACGATCACCAGCGCCGTCTCGCCGCCGAGCTGCGGGGGAGTGAAGGTGGCCAGGACGCTGTTGTCGTCAGCGTTGCGGAGGGTGGCTGTCGGCTCGATGCCCTGGAAGGTCTGGCCCGCGGCGTCCGGGCTGGCGGTGACGACGATCTTCTCGATGCCGGGCGGGACGGCGGTGGTGTCGACGGTGATCGCGTCGGGGGCCGTGCCGCCGCCCGAGCGGTAGGTCACGCCCGGGCCGTTCGGCTGGTTGTAGAAGATGAAGTCGTCGTCGGAGCGCACCTTGCCGTCGGCGGTGAGCAGCAGGCTCGACACGTCGAGCCGCACGGGGGCGGTGACGTCCACCGTCACGCGGGGGGCGGACAGAGGGATGTTCGAGCCTGGGGTCATAGCTGTCATGCCTGGTGAACGAGCGAGGGCGTTTTACCGTTCCCTTACCGTGGGCCGATTGGTGGGCCCGGTTCTTTCGCCCCCGCCGCCCCTTCCCGTCCCGTCCCTGGGGGTTGCGCCCCCAGGCCCCCGGTATCGGCCCGAACGGCCTCGTCCTCAAACGCCGGACGGGCTGGGAGGGTCTTCGCCGGGCGGGCTGGAAGTGTCAGGCCGTCCGGGCTGGGAGGGTCTTCGCCGGACGGGCTGGGAGGGTCTCCGCCGGACGGGCTGGGAGGGTCTCCGCCGGACGGCTGGAGGGCTTTCACGGCACCACCACGATCTTCCGCCCACGCCCGCCGCGAACTGCTCCAGCGCCTGCGGGTAGCGGTCCAGGGGGATGCGGTCGCTGATGAAGACGTCGGGGTCCAGGACTCCGCCCGCGAACAGCTCGGCCGCCCGCTCGAAGCTGTGCAGGACCGCCATCGAGCTGGTGATGGTGATCTCCTGGTTGTAGATGCGGTACGGGTCGCTGGTCACGCGGGTGGCGTAGTCGGCGACCCCGAACTGGAGGAACGTACCGGCCTTCGCCCCCCGCTCCAGGCCGTCCTGGATCGCCGCCGCGTTGCCCGTGGCGTCCATGAACGGGGTCCACTGCCACACCAGCGACGCCTCGACCGCGAGCAGCGGGGTGCTGGAGATCCAGTCGGGTTGGGGGCCGCCCACATAGTGCAACAACCCGTTCAACAGGCCGTATTCGGGGTTGTAGAGCACATGCTTCCAGAGCAGGGCCGCCGCCACCGGGACCACCAGGAAGGGCGCGATGAGCAGGGTGCGGACCACGCCCCGGCCGCGGAACCTGCGGTCCAGCAGGAGCGCCAGGGCCAGGCCCAGGAGCAGGCTGGCCAGCACCACCGCGACCGTGAGAGGAGTCCGTCTTCTCGACCGGGGCGGGGGCGTAGCCGAGCTTGCCCTTGACCGGGGACTTGGCCGCCTCCAGGGAACCGGCGGCGGAGGTGGCGTCGTACCACATGGCGACCTTGCCCTGGGTGAGGTTGTTGAGGCACTCGGCGAAGCCGGACTGGGGGGCGCCGGACTCGCCGTGCTCATCTGGGGGTTGTTGACCATCAGGACGTTGATCGAGTCGCCGCCCGATCCGGCCCCGCCCGCCCCGACCCAGCAGCCGGAGAGCAGCGGGGCGAGCAGCGTCCCTGCGGCGGCCATGGCGAGCGTGGCTCGCGGCCTCCGTCGGCTCCGGGTTCGCATGGATCGCTCCTGGACGTAGGGGAATTGCGGAGGATTCGTTAGATAAGGGGCATGGCGGGGTAGGGGAGTCGGCCTCTCCGGCCTTCCGGAGGAGTCAGACGCGGATGACCTGGGGCCCCAGCAGGGAGTACCGGTGGGCCTCGGCCGAGGGCAGCAGGGTGCTCGTGACGATCGTCTCCAGCGCGCCGATCTCGCCGAACCGGCAGAAGCTGACCGCGCCGAACTTGGTGTGCACGCCCGCGAACACGGTGCGCCGGGAGGCGCGGACCGCCTGCGCCTTGACCTCGCTGACGGCGGGGTCGGGCGTGGTCAGGCCGTGCTCGCGGGAGATGCCGTTGGCGCCGATGTACGCCAGGTCGATGACGAAGCCGGCGAGCATCTTCGTCGTCCAGTGGTCGACGGTCGCCAGGGTGCCGGAGCGGACCCGGCCGCCGAGCAGCAGCACCGAGACGCCGTCCGCCCCGGCGAGCGCGCCCGCCACCGGCAGGGACGCGGTGACCACGGTCAGCGGCCGGTCCCGCGGCAGTGCCTCGGCGATGAGCTGCGGGGTGAAGCCCTCGTCGACGAAGACCGTCTCGGCGTCACCGAGCAGTTCGGCCGCGGCGGCCGCGATCCGGCGCTTCTCCGGCACATGGCTGGTGGCGCGGAAGGCGAGCGTCGTCTCGAACCCGGCGCTCTCCACGGGATAGGCGCCGCCGTGGGTACGGCGGACCAGCCCGTGGTCCTCCAGCGCGCGCAGATCCCGCCGCACGGTCTCCTTGGCCACGCCCAGTGCGGCGGCGAGCGCGGTCACGTCGACCGAGCCGGTGTGGCGCGCGGTCCGCACGATCTCGCGCTGACGCTCTTCCGCCGTCCTGATGTGCATGGCCGCCACCCGCTTCCGTGCCCGTCTCGTCCCGCGCCTGCCTGCCCGTTCAGGCCCGGTCGGGCCCATGGGGGAAGTTCTACAGCGGGTGCGTGGCACTGACCAGGTCTGTTGCAGACCCGATGCTGCCCGGGCGCGCCCGTTTCGGCCGGGCCCCTGCCCGTCGCGGACCTGCGCGGCTGCCGGACGGCGGGTGGGAACGGTCGGCACGGATGCCCGAACACGGCGGCGGGCGGGCCCGTTCGGTGCCCGCCCGCCGTGTGGGTGTGCTTCGGCTTCGGCTTCCGTGTGTGTCAGTAGGGCCAGATCGGCGGGTCGTTGACGAAGTGGCCGCCCAGGTGGGCGTGCGCCACGTTGTCCGGGTCGAGCTCACCCTGCTCGGCGACGAGTTTCGCGGCGTACGGCTCGGAGTCGTCCTGCGGCTCGTAACCGAGCGCCCGCGCGCTGCTCAGGTCCCACCACAACCGGGTGTTCGCGGAGGAGCCGTAGACGACGGTGTGACCGACGTTCTCGGCGGTGAGGGCCGCGTGGAAGAGCCGGGCACCGTCGGGCGGGCTCATCCACAGCGACAGCATGCGCACGCTGGTCGGCTCGGGGAAGCAGGAGCCGATGCGGACGGAGACGGTCTCCAGGCCGTGCCGGTCCCAGTAGAGCTGCGCGAGGTCCTCGCCGAAGGACTTCGACAGGCCGTAGAAGGTGTCGGGGCGGCGCGGGGTGTCGACCGGGATCAGTGCGTCGGGGGCGAGCGGTGTGTCGCCCGGCGGGCGGGGGGTGTAGCCCACCGCGTGGTTGGAGGAGGCGAAGACGATCCGGGCGACGCCTTCCTCGCGGGCGGCCTCGTACAGGTTGTACGTCCCCTCGATGTTCGCCCGCAGGATCTTCTCGAACGGGGCTTCCAGGGAGATGCCCGCGAGGTGGATGATCGCGTCGACGCCCCGCACGGCCTCGCGCACGGCGTCCTTGTCGGCGAGGTCCGCGGTGATCGCGTCCGGCTCGCCCTCGATCGGGCGCAGGTCGAGCAGGCGCAGGTCGTAGCCGAAGGCCGGCAGCAGGTTCTGCATCAGGGAGCCGAGCCCGCCGGCGGCGCCGGTGAGCAGAACGGTGCGGGGAGCGGGCATCCTCGGTTCTCCTTGGTTCGGCGGCCGCGCGTAGGCGACTTCACTCGTGGACGTTATTCACATGCGTGGACAAGCTAAGGATGCCGTGTCCCGCCCGTCAAGTGCGTCGCCGACCTGGGAAATCTACTCTTCGGTTGACCTTTTGGGCGCTTGACCCGCCCTGATGGGGCTCCTTAGGGTAGATGCGTTCATAAATGTAGACGTTGATCAGAAGAACGTACGCGTCTGTCCTAGGGAGAGCCCGTGACGCAAGCCCTGCTCGCCGCTCGACTCAGCGCCCCCGGCGGGCCGCTGTTCTTCCCCGTCACCGCCTACGGCCCCGACGGCTCCGTCGACCTCGACGTCTACCGCGCGCATGTGCGCCGGGGCGTGGACGCCGGGGCCGCCGCCGTCTTCGCGTGCTGCGGCACCGGGGAGTTCCACGCCCTCACGCCGGAGGAGTTCGAGACCTGCGTGCGGGCGGCCGTCGAGGAGACCGCCGGGCGGGTGCCGGTCGTCGCGGGCGCCGGGTACGGCACCGCGCTCGCCGTGCGGTACGCGCGTCTCGCCGCGGCGGCCGGCGCCGACGGGCTGCTCGCCATGCCTCCCTACCTGGTGGTCGCCGGACAGGAGGGACTGCTGCGGCACTACCGCGAAGTGGCCGCGGCGACCTCCCTGCCCGTCGTCGTCTACCAGCGCGACAACGCCGTGTTCACCCCGCGGACCGTCGTCGAACTGGCGCGCACCGAGGGGATCATCGGGTTCAAGGACGGCCTCGGCGACCTCGACCTCATGCAGCGGATCATCAGCGCCGTCCGCACCGAGGTCCCCGGCGACTTCCTCTACTTCAACGGGCTGCCGACCGCCGAACAGACCCAGCTCGCCTACCGGGCGGTCGGCATCACCCTCTACTCCTCCGCCGTGTTCTGCTTCGCCCCGGAGATCGCCCTCGCCTTCTGCGCCGCCCTGAACTCCGGCGACGACACCACCGTGCACCGGCTCCTGGACGGTTTCTTCCGGCCCTTCGTCGAACTGCGCGCGCAGGGCCGCGGGTACGCCGTCGCCCTGGTCAAGGCCGGCGTACGGCTGCGGGGCCTCGACGTGGGGGAGGTGCGGCCCCCGCTGCACGAGCCGAGCGAGGATCATGTCAAGCAGCTCGCGCAGGTGATCGAACGCGGGTACGCGCTCATCGAGGAGGACAAGTGAAGGCGTCGGCGTTCGTCTACCCCTGGGACGTCAACGGGGATCCCGCGGCACCCGAGCGCATCGCCGCCCTGGGCGTGGAACAGGTGACGCTCGCCGCCGCCTACCACTCCACGCGCGCGCTCACCCCCCGCCACCCGCGCCACCGCGTCGTCACCGCCGAGTACGCCGCCGTGCTGTATCCGCCCGGCGACCGCTGGGAGGGCCGCACCCCGCGCCCCCACCCGGCGGGCGACTGGGCCCCCGGGGACGCGTTCGGCGAGGCCGCCGGCGCGCTCGCGGACGCCGGCCTGGAAGTGCACACCTGGGTCGTCCTCGCGCACAACTCCCGCCTGGGCGCCGAACATCCGGACACCTCGGTCGTCAACGCCTACGGCGACCGCTACCCCTGGGCGCCCTGCATCGCCCAGCCCGCCACCCGCGCCTACCTCGTCGCCCTGGCCGCCGAGGCGGGGGTACGGCCCGGGGCGCGCGGCACCGAACTGGAGTCCCTGGGCTGGTACGGGCTCCAGCACCTGCACGCCCACGACAAGACCGCCGGGGTCGGGCTCGGCGACGCCGGGCAGTACCTGATGGCGCTGTGCTTCTGCCCGGCCTGCCGGGAGGGCTACGGCCGGCAGGACCTGGACGCCGACGCGCTCGCGGCCGCCGTACGGGCCGCGCTGGCACCGGTCTGGCAGGGCGCGACCTCCGACGGCGGATGGGCCGGCGTCGGGAAACTGCTCGGCGAGACCCTCGCGAACGCCACGCGGGCCTGGCGCGCGGAGGCCGCCCGCACCCTCCAGGAGGCGGCCGTCGCCGCGGTCCGGGAGGCAGCCCCCGACGGTTTCCAGGTGCTGCTGCACGCCGACCCCGTGTGGTACCACGTCGGTGCGAACCCGGGTGTGGACCCCGCGCACATCCTGTCCGTCGCGGACGGCGTCGTCGTGCCCTGCGCGGGCGGACCCGGCCCGCTGACCCCCTTCGCGGAGCAGCGCCGGGCGGGCGCCGTCCTCGCCGCCAACTTCACCGTGGTCTCGGGCATGGGCGGCAACCCGTACACCCTGGCCGCGGACGCCGCCCTCGCCCGCGATCACGGCGCGACCGAACTGCGCCTGTATCACGCCGGGTTGGCGTCGGACGGCGATCTGTCGGTGATCCGGGAGGCGCTCACGGGGCGGTGAGCCGGGACGAGAGCCGCCCGGGCCCACCGCGCTTGCCCGGAGGCATCCCGCCCTGGACCCACCCATCCGGAACGCGGGCGCAGGCGGCTCCCGGGGTTACGCGGCTCCCGGGGTCATACGGCCTTGAGTTGAGGCGGCTCCCGGGATCACACGGCTCCCGGGCTCATCCGTGTCCGGGCTCCTCCGGCTCCCGGCGTCACGCGCCTCCCAGGCCCGTCCGAACGCGGGCTGAGGCGCCTCCCGGGCTCACCCGCCCCGCGCGGGCTCATCGAGCCCCCGGTCTCACCCGGCCGACCCCCGAGCCTGCGGCTTGCCCGGTCTCACCCGGCCGACCCCCGCCCCCGGCCTGCCCGGTCTGAGCCCCCGGCCTGCCCGGTCTGACCGAATGCATCGGGTATCGGGCTCCCACCCGCCGGGCCCGCCCGGACCGGGTGCCGGGCACCGCGATCTCCCCGCCCCGCCCCGCCCCGACCGCGAGCGAGTCCGCACCCGCGCGGGTCCGCACCCGCGCGGGTCCGCACCCGGCCCCCACCCCGTCGACCGATGAGTTCCGCCGTTCCGGTCGGTCCATCCTCCGGGAATCGAATCGTGAGGAGCAGCGGATGACCGACACCACCTTCGATCTCGGGCCACAGGCGCGGATCGTGGCCCGGCTCGCGGAGGGCGTGCGTGACGAGCGGCTGGGGGACGGAACACCGTGTCCGGGCTGCGCGGTGCGCAACATGCTGGGGCACCTGGCCGGCCTGTCCGTCGCCTTCCGGGAGGCCGCCCGCAAGGACCTGGGCGCCACGACCGACACCCCGCCGGACGCGGCCGTGCCCGACATCGGCCCGGACTGGCGCGAGGAACTGCCCAAGGCGCTCGACGAACTCGCCGACGCGTGGCGCGACCCGGCCGCCTGGACCGGCATGACCCGGGCCGGGGGAGTGGACCTGCCCGGCTCGCTCGCGGCCGCCGTGGCCGCCGACGAACTGGTGATCCACGGCTGGGACCTGGCCCGGGCGACCGGCCAGTCCTACGAGCCCGACCCCGCGGCACTGCGGGCGGCCCACGGCTTCCTCCACGCGGCAGCCGAGGACCCGGCCGGCGGCCAGGGGGCCTTCGGGCCCGTGGTGGCCGTCCCGGCCGGCGCCCCGCTGCTGGACCGCGCGGTCGGCCTGAGCGGGCGCGATCCGGGGTGGCAGCAGAGGGCCTGACCTGGAGAAACCCCGGTCCGCACGCCGGAGGCGTGGGCAGAGGCGGGGGGGGGGCGGACGCCCCCCGCTCCCCCCCCCCCCCCCTTCCCCGGGGTGGCCCCCTCGCCCCGACACCCCCCCAGAAAACCCCACCCCCCCTCCCCGAAAAACTGCAAAAAAACAAGGGACCCCCCCCC
>NZ_JBWKDW010000026.1:45630-117296 GCF_056435735.1 Streptomyces sp. NPDC043878 | reverse complement strand
GGGGACGGGAGGTAGGGGGGGGTGGGGGGGGGGGGAAGATGGCGTAGATTAGCCATCCCGTGGGCGGGAGGGGGGGGGGGGCCCCCCCCCCCGCCGCCCCCCCCCCCCCCCCCCCCCCCCCCCCTCCGCCGTGTCCCGGCGGTGCCCTCTGCGCCCGGACGCCCCGCAGGCAACCTCAACTTCCTCTGCCGGAAGCATTGACGAAACACGGGGCCCCTCCTACCTTCGACCCCGTCGTACTTCGTACGTCATATATGAGACGCGATACGCGAGATCCGATACGTGAGATCCGATACGCGAGATCCGAGAGGCGCGCATGACCTCTGTGCCCACGCCGATCCCCTCCCGCACGCAGTTCGTGCTGGAAGGGATCAAGCACCGCATCCTCACCGGACAGCTGACGCCCGGTCAGGCCCTGGTCGAGACCGAGCTCGCCGCGCAGTTCGGGGTGTCCAAGACCCCGGTGCGGGAGGCGCTCAAGACCCTGGCCGGCACCGGACTCGTCGTGATGAACCAGTACAAGGGCGTCACGGTGCGCATGGTGGACGCGGACATGGCGCGCGAGGTCTACGACGTACGGCTGCTCCTGGAGCCCGAGGCGCTCAGGCGCGCCGTGCGGCGCGGTGCCTCCCTGGACGCGGCGCGCTCCGCGCTGACCCGGGCCGACGACGCCACCGACACCGCCGAACGCTCCCTGGCCAACCGGGAGTTCCACCGCGCCCTGTACCTGCCGTGCGGCAACCCGCTGCTCGGCCGGATGCTCGACGAGGTCCGGGACCAGGCGGCCCTGGTCTCCGCGGTCGCCTGGGCGGCCTCGCCGTCCTGGGAGCGGGAGGCCGGCGAGCACCGGGAGATCCTGCGGCTCGCCCTGGCCGGTGACGCGGACGGCGCGGCGAGCGCCCTCCACGCGCACATCGCGTCGTTCGTGCAGCGGGCCTTCCCCGGGGCCGGCGAAGAGGAAGGCCAGGAATGAGCAGCGTGACCTTCGAGACCCAGCGGTCGGCCCTGGCCGACGTGGTGGCGATCCCGGTGACCCCGTTCGCCGAGGACGGCTCCGTCGACAGGGACGCCCACCGGGCCCTGCTGCGTCGTCTGCTCGACGGCGGCGTGCGGACCCTGACCCCCAACGGCAACACGGGCGAGTTCTACGCCCTCACCCCCGAGGAGCGGCGACTCGTCACCGAGCTGACGGTCGAGGAGGCCGGCGGCCGGGCCGCGATCCTCGTCGGGGTCGGCCACGACGTGCCCACCGCCGTCGCCTCCGCACGGCACGCCCGTGACCTCGGCGCCGGCATGGTCATGGTCCACCAGCCCGTCCACCCCTACGTCTCGCAGAGCGGCTGGGTCGACTACCACCGGGCGATCGCCGAGGCCGTGCCCGAGCTGGGCGTCGTGCCGTACATCCGCAACGCGCAGCTCACCGGCGCCCGCCTCGCCGAACTCGCGGACGCCTGCCCCAACGTCGTCGGCGTGAAGTACGCCGTCCCGGACGCGTCCCGGTTCGCCGCCTTCGCCAGGGACGCGGGTCTGGACCGCTTCGTGTGGGTGGCCGGCCTCGCCGAGCCGTACGCCCCCTCCTACTTCTCCGCGGGCGCCACCGGCTTCACCTCGGGGCTGGTGAACGTCGCCCCCGCCGTGTCGCTGAACATGATCGAGGCGCTGCGGGCCGGGGACTACCCGGGCGCGATGAAGGTCTGGGAGCAGATCCGCCGCTTCGAGGAACTGCGTGCCGCCAACGGCTCCGCGAACAACGTCACCGTCGTGAAGGAGGCCCTCGCCTCTCTGGGGCTGTGCCGGCGCGAGGTGCGTCCGCCGAGCAGGCAGCTGCCCGAGGACGAACGCGCCGAGGTCGCCGCCATCGCCTCCGGGTGGTCGATATGAACCGGCCCGTCGCCGCCAAGCGCCCGGAGGAACTCCGCAGCCACCAGTGGTACGGCACCGAGGGGCTGCGCTCCTTCAGCCACCGGGCCCGCACCCGCCAGCTCGGCTACCTGCCCGAGGAGCACCTCGGCAAGCCCGTCATCGCGATCCTCAACACCTGGTCCGACATCAACCCCTGCCACGTGCACCTGCGCGACCGCGCGCAGGCCGTGAAGCGGGGCGTCTGGCAGGCCGGGGGTTTCCCGCTGGAGTTCCCGGTCTCCACGCTCAGCGAGACCTTCCAGAAGCCGACCCCGATGCTCTACCGCAACATGCTCGCGATGGAGACCGAGGAACTGCTGCGGTCCTACCCGGTCGACGGGGCCGTCCTGATGGGCGGCTGCGACAAGTCGACGCCGGCTCTCCTGATGGGCGCGGCCAGTGTCGACCTGCCGACGGTGTTCGTACCCGCCGGGCCGATGCTGCCCGGGCACTGGCGGGGCGAGGTCCTCGGCTCCGGCACCGACATGTGGAAGTACTGGGACGACAAGCGGGCCGGGCTCATCGGCGACTGCGAGATGACCGAGCTGGAGAGCGGCCTCGCGCGCTCACCCGGGCACTGTATGACGATGGGTACGGCGTCCACGCTGACGGCCGCCGCCGAGGCGCTGGGCGTGACGGTCCCCGGGGCGTCGAGCATCCCGGCCGTCGACTCCGGGCACGACCGGATGGCCGCCGCGTCGGGCCTGCGCATCGTCGAACTCGTCCATCGGGGACGGACCCTGAACGACCTCCTCACCCGGGACGCCTTCGAGGACGCGGTGACGACCGTCCTCGGCCTCGGCGGCTCCACCAATGCCGTCATCCACCTCATCGCCATGGCCGGCCGGGCGGGCGTCCGTCTCACCCTGGACGACTTCGACCGCGTCGCCCGCACCGTCCCGGTCCTCGCCAACGTGCGCCCCGGCGGCCGGACGTACCTCATGGAGGACTTCCACTTCGCGGGCGGCCTGCCCGGCTTCCTGTCCCGGATACCGGACCTGCTCCACCTGGACCGGCCGACGGTCTCCTACGACACCCTGCGCGAGCAGCTCGCCGGTGCCCAGGTCCACGACGACGACGTCATCCGGCACCGGGACAACCCGGTGGCGGACGAGGGCGGGGTCGCCGTCCTGCGCGGCAACCTGTGTCCGGACGGCGCGGTCATCAAGCACATCGCCGCCGAACCGCACCTGCTCAAGCACACCGGCCCCGCGGTCGTCTTCGACGACTACCGCACGATGCAGCGCACCATCAACGACCCGGACCTCGGCATCACCGCCGACAGTGTGCTGGTGCTGCGCAACGCCGGCCCCAAGGGCGGCCCCGGCATGCCCGAGTACGGCATGCTGCCGATCCCCGACCACCTGCTCAAGCAGGGGGTCAGGGACATGGTGCGGATCTCCGACGCCCGGATGAGCGGCACCAGTTACGGCGCCTGCGTGCTGCACGTGGCACCCGAGTCGTACGTCGGCGGACCGCTGGCCCTGGTGCGCGGCGGCGACCCGATCACCCTCGACGTCGAGGCGCGGACCCTTCAACTCCACGTGGACGACGCGGAGCTGGAGCGCCGGAGAGCGGAGTGGACCCCGCCGCCCGTCCGGTACGAGCGCGGCTACGGCGCGCTCTACAACGAACAGATCACCCAGGCGAACACCGGGTGCGACTTCGAGTTCCTGGCCCGCCCGGGCAAGGTGCAGGACCCGTACGCGGGCTGAACCCCCGGGCTCATCTCGGACCCAAGAGGCCCGTCGGGCCCATCAGGCCCAACAGGACGACCAGCACCGCGAGAACCCCGCACCGCCGGAACCACCCGCACCGCCGGAACCACCCGCACCGCCAGTCACGGACAAGAACGCCCCGCGCACCAGCAGAAAGCGCTTCCTCGCACGACGTACCAGAACGGAGAACTGTCATGGCCCAAGCCGCAGCCGTGGCGAAACCGCCCGCGCCACCCCGGCGACGCCGTGCCTCCGCCACGCCGCGCAGGCTCCCGTACCTGCTGATCGCCCCGGCGGCCCTGCTGATGCTGGGCTTCATCGCCTATCCGGTCGTCAGCGTCTTCTACTACAGCCTGCAGAACTACAACCCCACCAAACCGTGGCGCAACGGCTTCGCGGGCTTCGACAACTTCGTCCATGCCTTCACCGACGACCCGCAGTTCTGGGGCACGCTGACCTTCAGCGCCAAGTGGGTGATCGTCGAGGTGGGCCTGCAACTGCTGTTGGGCCTGGCGCTGGCCCTCATCGTCAACCAGACCTTCGTGGGCCGCTCGCTCGGCCGGGCGCTCGTCTTCTCCCCGTGGGCCGTCTCCGGTGTGCTGACCTCAGCGATCTGGGTGCTGCTCTACAACTCCCAGACCGGCGTGACCCGTTACCTCGCGGACCTGGGCATCGGCCAGTACGGCACCAGCTGGCTGTCGGACACCTCGACGGTGTTCCCGGCGGCGATCGTCGCCGACCTGTGGCGCGGTGTCCCCTTCTTCGCGATCCTCATCCTGGCCGACCTCCAGTCCGTCTCGAAGGACCTGTACGAGGCGGCCGAGGTCGACGGGGCGAGCCGGATCAAGCAGTTCCGGCACATCACGCTGCCCCACCTGAAGGACGCCATCGTCCTGTCCACGCTGCTGCGCGCGGTCTGGGAGTTCAACAACGTCGACCTGCTCTACACCCTCACCGGCGGCGGACCGGCCGGCGAGACGACCACACTCCCGCTCTACGTCGCCAACACCAGCGTCGACGCCCACAACTTCGGCTACGCGTCCGCCCTGACCACGGTCGCGTTCGTGATCCTGCTGTTCTGCTCGATGGTCTATCTGCGGCTGAGCAAGTTCGGAGGCGACCAGAAATGATCACCACGGAGGCCACCGAGGTCGCACCCGCTCCCGAGCACGTGCCCGCCGCGCCCGACCGGCGCCCGCGCCGCGACCGCCGGGCCTGGGACGAGGTCCCCCGCTGGCAGATCTACCTGCCGCTGGGCATCTACCTCGTCTTCACCCTGATCCCCTTCTACTGGATCCTGCTCTTCGCGCTGCGGCCGGCCGGCTCGACCTCGCTGGTGCCCTGGCCGGTCACCTTCGACCACTTCGAGAAGGTGTGGACGGAGCGCGCCTTCGGCACCTACTTCCAGAACAGCGTGCTGGTCGGCGTGGCCACCCTGTTCCTGACCACGGTCGTCGCCCTGGCCGGCGGCTACGCGCTCGCCCGGTTCGACTTCAAGGTCAAGAAGGCCTTCATGCTGGCCCTGCTGTGCACCCAGTTCGTGCCCGGCGCGCTGCTCCTGGTGCCGCTCTTCGAGATCTTCGCCAACCTGCGGATGATCAACTCGCTGGCCAGTGTGGTGATCGCCGAGACGGTCTTCCAGCTGCCGCTGTCGATCATCCTCATCAGCGGGTTCATCAGGAACGTGCCGCCCTCGCTGGAGGAGGCTGCCTGGGTCGACGGCTGCAACCGTCTCACCGGCTTCCGCATCGTCGTCCTGCCACTGCTGCGGCCCGGTCTGATCGCGGTCGGCTCCTTCGCCTTCGTGCACGCCTGGAACCACTTCCTGTTCGCCCTGATGTTCCTCAGCGACCAGGGCAAGCAGACCATCCCGGTCGGCCTCAACACGCTGATGAGCGCGGACAGCGTCGACCTCGGCGCGCTGGCCGCGGGCGGCATCATCGCTGCCGTGCCCGTGGTGCTGGTGTTCGCCTTCATCCAGAAGTGGCTGATCACCGGCTTCAGCGCGGGGGCGGTGAAGGGATGACCGGGACCGTACGCGCCGACCGCGTCCGCCTGTCCGGCGGCGCGCCTACCCTGCACGCAACGATCGACGGCGCCGAGGCGGCCGGCCGGAAGGCGGCGCGCGGCGCGGGCGCAGGGAGGCTCCCATGACGAACACCGCACTGCCCGTCGTCCTGGCCGGCGCCCGCGGCCACGGCCGCTGGCACCTGGACAACATCCGCCGGCTCCAGGACAAGGGGATCGTCGAACTCGCCGGTGTCTGCGAGCTCACCCCGCTCGCCCCGGCCGAACTCCCCGACGGCCTCGGCACGCCCGAGCAGTCCGCGGACTTCGGCGGCCTCCTCGACTCCACCGGCGCCCGGATCGCGGTGATCTGCACCCCGATCCCCACGCACACCGAGCTGGCGCTGACAGCCGCGCGCCGGGGCGTCCACCTCCTCCTGGAGAAGCCGCCCGCGCCCTCCTACGCCGAGTTCCGCCGGATGGCCGACGGGGTCGCGGAGGCCGGGGTCGCCTGCCAGATCGGGTTCCAGTCGCTCGGCTCGCACGCCGTGCCCGCGATCCGCCGGCTGATCGCCGAGGGCGCGATCGGCGAGGTGCTCGGGGTCGGCGGCGCCGGGGCGTGGGCGCGTGCGGAGGAGTACTACCGGCGTGCGCCGTGGGCTGGCCGGCGCAGGATGAACGGGGCCGACGTGATCGACGGGGTGCTCACCAACCCGCTCGCGCACGCCGTCGCCACCGCTCTCGCCCTGGGCGGCTCCCCGCACGCGGAGGACGTCACCGGGATCGAGACCGAGCTCCTGCGCGCCAACGACATCGAGTCCGACGACACCTCGTGCGTCCGCGTCACCACCGCCACGGGGCGGCGCATCACGGTCGCCGCGACCCTGTGCGCCGAGGACCCCGGCGAGCCGTACGTCGTCGTGCACGGCACCAGCGGCCGGATCACCTTCTGGTACAAGCAGGACCGGGTGCTGCTCCAGCGTGCCGACCACGGCCCCGAGGAGTCCGAGCACGGCCGCACCGACCTGCTGGAGAACCTCGTCGACCACCTCACCGACGGGGCCGGGCTGCTGGTCGCCCCGGAGGAGACCGGCGCGTTCATGAAGGTCGTCGAGGCCGTCCGGCAGTCGCCCGACCCGGCCCCGCTGCCGGCCGCCGCCTGGCACCTGCTGCCCGGCGAGAACCGCCGGGTGGTGCCCGGCATCGACAAACTCGTCGCGGCCGCCGCCGACACCCTCGCCCTCTACTCGGAGCTCGGCGCCCCCTGGGCAGCGGGCGCGGGACCACTTCCGGAGCAGGTGAGCACCTGATGACCAGCACCGACTCGCCGGTCCTGCGCGTCGCGGGCCGTCCCGTCTGCCGTTACGTCACCCGGCCCGAACTGCCGCCCCGGCTCTCGCCACGCCCGTACCTGCACCCGGTCACCACCCTGTCCGGTACGGCGGTCACCGAGCTCAGCCCGGCCGACCACACCCACCACCTCGGCGTCGGTGTCGCCGTTCCCGACGTCGAGGGGCACAACTTCTGGGGCGGGCGCACCTACGTCCGTGACCGGGGGCCGACCGAGCTGGACAACCACGGCGCCCAGCGCCACACGGCGTTCCAGCTGCGCGACCCCGACGGTTTCGTGGCGGAGCTGCGCTGGGTGGCCGCGGGCGGCGAGCTGCTGCGCGAGCGGCGGACGGTCGCGGCCGGCGAACTGACCGACGGCGCCTGGGCGCTGGACTTCACCTTCTCCCTCACCAACGTCACGCCGGACCCGCTGTCGATCGGCAGCCCCGCCACCAACGGCCGCCCCGGCGCCGCCTACGGCGGTTTCTTCTGGCGGGCCCGCAAGGAGGAGGACGCCCCGCACGTCTTCACCGCCGACCGCGAGGGCGAGGGCGAGATCCACGGCACGCGCGCCGACTGGCTCGCCCTCGCGGGGTCGGGCTGGACGCTGGTCTTCGCCGGGGCCACGGAGGCGACCCGGCGCGACCCGTGGTTCGTGCGCACCGCCGAGTACCCGGGCGTCGGCTCGTCGCTGGCGCACCGGGAGCGGCTGCCGGTCGCGCCCGGTGACACCGTCGTCCGGCGGGTCGTCACCGTGGTCGCCGACGGCGCCCTGGACCGGGACGCCGCCGCGGCCCTGGTGCGCAAGGCGGTGAACCGGTGAGCGCCGAACCCGCCGAGGAGACCTACCGCAACCCCGTCCTGAACGCCGACTGGTCCGACCCGGACGTCGTGCGCGTCGGCGACGACTTCTACCTGACCGCCTCCAGCTTCGGCCGGGCCCCCGGCCTGCCCCTGCTGCACTCGCGCGACCTGGTCAACTGGACGCTCGTCGGCCACGCACTCGAACGCCTGGAACCCGCCGCCGAGTTCGCCTCGCCCCGGCACGACCGCGGGGTGTGGGCACCGTCGCTGCGGCATCACGACGACCGGTTCTGGATCTTCTGGGGCGACCCCGACCAGGGCGTCTTCCAGATCAACGCCCCCGAGATCAGGGGCCCGTGGAGCCGTCCGCACCTCGTGAAGGAGGGCAGGGGCCTGATCGACCCCTGCCCCCTGTGGGACGAGGAGAGCGGCGAGGCCTACCTGGTGCACGCCTGGGCCAGGTCCCGCGCGGGCGTCAAGAACCGGCTGACGGGCCACCGTATGCACCCCGACGGCACCTCGCTCATGGACGAGGGCAAGGTGATCGTCGACGGCGACCGCGTCCCCGGCTGGTTCACCCTCGAAGGGCCCAAGCTGTACCGGCACGACGGCTGGTTCTGGATCCTGGCGCCCGCCGGGGGAGTGGAGACCGGCTGGCAGGGCGCCTTCCGCTCGCGCGGGTTCTTCGGGCCGTACGAGGAGAAGGTCGTCCTGGAGCAGGGGGACACCGACGTCAACGGGCCCCACCAGGGCGGCTGGGTGCGCACTCCGTCCGGTGAGGACTGGTTCCTGCACTTCCAGCAGCGGGGTGCCTACGGCAGGGTCGTGCACCTCCAGCCGATGCGCTGGGACGGCGCGGACGGTTGGCCGGTGCTCGGGGACCACGGCACCCCCGTGGCCGTACACCGGCGGCCCGCCCTGCCGCCGCAGCAGGCCGCCCGGCCCGCCACCGACGACGAGTTCCCCGGCGGGCGGTACGGCCGTCAGTGGCAGTGGACGGCCAACCCCCAGGCCGGCTGGGCCACCCAGCACTCGGGTGACGGGCTGCGGCTGGCCTGCGTCCGCTCGGCCGGCGCGCACGACCTGCGCACCGTGCCGAACGTGCTCACCCAGCGGCTGCCCGGCACGCCCGTGGCCGTCGAGGTCGACCTGCGGCTGCACGGCGAGGAGCCGGGCGCCCGCGCCGGACTCGCGGTCCTCGGCGACGCGTACGGCTGGATCGGGCTCCAGCGGGGCGCCGACGGGACCGTGCACCTCGTGCACCGCTTCGCCGAGCCGGTCGCGGACCGGGAGCGGGACGCCGGTCATCCCTGCCCCGCGCCCGGGGAACGCGCGCGGCTGCGGATCGAGATCGGCGCCGGCGCCCGCTGCCGCTTCTCCTACGACGTCGGAGCCGGCCCGCGCGCCTCCGGCCCCGTCTTCGCCGCCACCCCCTGGCGCTGGGTCGGAGCCCTGCTCGGCCTGTTCGCCCTCGCGCCGGTCGGTTCCGGAGACGCCGGCACGGCCACGTTCACGCACTTCCGCATCACCCCCTGACCCACCCGACTCGCACGCCTGTGGGGAGCCGCCATGACGCACCTCCGTAGCAAGCGCTTGCTGAAGCCGTTCGCACCACGCACCACGTCACGTCCGAGCCGGATCCAGAAGAAGAGAGCCGATCACATGAAGACCAGCATCCGCAGAAGCCGGCGCGCCGCCATCGCGGTCGCCCTCGGCGCCTCGCTCGCGCTCACCGCCACCGCCTGCGGGGACGACGGCAGCGGCACCGGCGGCGACAAGGGCGCCGAGGGCAGCGGCAAGGGACAGATCGTCTTCTGGGACAACAACGGCGGTGTCCGCACCGACATCTGGAAGGAGATCATCGCCGACTTCCAGAAGGCCAACCCGGACATCAAGGTCAAGTACGTCGGCATCGCCTCCACCGAGTACCAGTCGAAGGTCGACACCGCCATCCAGGGCGGCGGTCTGCCGGACGTCGGCGGTGTCGGCGCGGCCATGCTCGCGGGCTTCTCCGCCCAGAAGGTGCTGGACCCGCTGGACGACCGCCTCGCCGCCTCGCCGCTCGACGGCAAACTCAACGAGGACATGGTGAAGTCGCTGAAGGCGGCCGGCGGCGGCGACGGCACGCTCTACTCGATCCCGACCTCCGCCAACAACGGCGTCCTCTACTACCGCACCGACCTGTTCAAGCAGGCCGGCCTGGACGAGCCGACGACCTGGGAGAAGTTCTACAAGGCCGCGGACAAGCTCACCGACGCGGGCAAGAACAAGTTCGGCTACACCATCCGCGGCGGCGCCGGCTCGATCGCGCAGGCGCTGGACGCGATGTACGGGCAGTCCGGCATCACCTCGTTCTGGGACGCGAGCGGGAAGAAGACCACCGTCAACGACCCGAAGAACGTGGCAGCGCTGGAGAAGTACGCCGCCCTCTACAAGAAGGACACCCCGTCCGCCGACCTCAACAACGACTTCACCAAGATGGTCGCCCAGTGGGACACCGGCACCATCGGCATGCTGAACCACAACCTGGGCTCCTACCAGGACCACGTGAAGGCGCTCGGCGCCGACAGGTTCCGGGGCATCCCGCAGCCGATCGGCGCCACCGGCAAGCGGGTGCAGGTGTCCAACCCGGTCGACGGGCTCGGGCTGTTCAAGAGCTCCAAGCACAAGGAAGCCGCCTGGAAGTTCATCGAGTTCGCCTCCTCGCACGCGGAGAGCTCGAAGTTCAACGAGTCGGCGGGCCAGGTCCCGGCGAACAACGACGCCGCCAAGGACGCCTGGATCTCCAAGGCCGAGCCGACCAAGCTGGCCGCCGCCGCGCTGACCGACGGTTCCACGACCATCGTGCAGCTGCCGTACTACCTGCCGGACTGGAACACCATCTCCAAGGCCGACAACGAGCCGAACTTCCAGAAGGTCCTGCTCGGCAAGATGAGCGCCAAGGAATTCCTGGACACGGTCGCCGGCCAGCTGAACGCGGCGCAGGCCGAGTGGAAGCAGCGCGGCTGACTCCGCCGGCCGGTGCCGTAGCGGCCGGTCCGGGGTGGTGAGGTCGTGCTCGATCCCCGGACCGGCCGTGGCCCGGCGCGCCCGCGCGGCGCGCCGGGGGACACGGACACCGCGTCGTCCCCGAAGAACCCACATCCCCCTGTTGAGAGGTGCACCTCCCGTGTCCCTTACCCGCAGACAGGTCACCGGCGCGGCCCTCGCCGCGCTGCCCCTCGGCGCCGCCGGCGCCGCCACCGCGCGGGCCGCCGGGCGCCGCCGTACCCTCTACATCGCCGGCGACTCCACCGCCGCCCAGAAGTACGCCGACGCCGCACCCGAGACCGGATGGGGCATGGCACTGCCGTTCTTCCTGTCCCGGGACCGGCCCGTCGCCAACCACGCGGTGAACGGGCGCAGTTCGAAGAGCTTCGTCGACGAGGGGCGGCTCGGCGTCGTCCTGGACGCGATCCGGCCCGGCGACCTCCTGCTGATCCAGTTCGCGCACAACGACGAGAAGACCACCGACCCCCTCCGGTACACCGAGCCCTGGACGACGTACCAGGACTACCTGCGGCAGTACGTCGACGGGGCGCGCGCCCGGGGCGCCCGGCCGGTGCTCGCCACGCCGGTCGAGCGGCGGCGGTTCGACGCGGACGGCAACGCCGTGCCCAGCCACGGCGACTACCCGGCGGCGATGCGCGCGCTCGCCGGACAGCAGCGGGTGGCGCTGCTCGACATCCAGGCCCTGTCGCTCGCGCTGTGGCAGCGGCTGGGGGTGGAGGAGACGAAGAGGTACTTCAACTGGACGGCGACCGAGCAGGACAACACGCACTTCAACCCGCCGGGCGCGATCGCCGTGGCCCGGCTGGTCGTGCGGGAGCTGCTGCGTACGCGGGTGCTCGGGCCGCGTGAGGCGCGCCGGCTCGGCGAGGAGATCCCCGAGTCCTGGATCACCTGGCCGCCGGCCGCCGCGTAGCCGCCCGCGCAACCACCACAGTCGAACCGGAAAGAGAGAGCCGCACCATGAACTCACGTGTATGGCATGCACATGCCACGGCTGTCCGGATGGCCGCGTCGCTCGGCTGCGCCGCGCTCGTCCTGTCCGTGACCGGCACCTCCGCCCAGGCCCAGCCCCGCGACCCGGCCCGCCAGACCCTCCCCGCCAACGACGGCTGGGCCGCGTACGGCACCGGCACCACCGGCGGCGCCGCCGCCGACGCGGCGCAGGTGCACACCGTCACCACCTGGGCCCAGTTCAAGGCCGCGCTCGCCGCAGACGGCAGCGCACCGAAGATCATCAAGGTGAAGGGCACGATCGACGCGGTCTCCGAGGGCTGCGACTCGCTCGCCGCGCCCGGCTACGACTTCGACGCCTACCTCGCCAAGTACGCACCGGAGAGCTGGGGTCTGGACACCGACCTGAGCGCCGAGCCCGACGACAGCCCCGAGGGCCTGCGCCGCGTCTCCGCCGCGAACCAGGACCAGACCATCAAGGCGAACATCCCCGCCAACACCACCATCATCGGGATCGGGAAGAACGCCGGGTTCAAGGGCGCCAGCCTCCAGATCAAGGCCGTCGACAACGTCATCGTCCGCAACCTGACGTTCGAGAGCCCCGTGGACTGCTTCCCGCAGTGGGACCCCACCGACGGCACCCACGGCAACTGGAACTCCGAGTACGACACCGCCGTCGTCTACGGCTCCACCCACGTCTGGCTGGACCACAACACCTTCACCGACGGCAGCCACCCCGACAGCGCGGCACCGACCTACTTCGGCATGCTCTACCAGCAGCACGACGGCGAACTCGACATCGTCCGCGGCGCCGACCACGTCACCGCCTCCTGGAACGCCTTCACCGAACACGACAAGACGATCCTCATCGGCAACAGCGACAGCGAGTCGACCGCGGCGGGCGACCGCGGCCACCTCAAGGTCACCTTCCATCACAACCTGTTCTCCGGGCTGGTGGAGCGCGCGCCGCGGGTGCGCTTCGGGCAGGTCGACTCCTACAACAACCACTTCGTCGCCGACGACTCCTACTCCTACAGCTTCGGCATCGGCAAGGAGTCCCAACTCGTCGCCCAGCACAACGCGTTCACCCTGCCGTCCGGGGTCAGCGCGGCCAAGGTGCTGAAGCGCTGGAACGTGTCGCCGGTCACCGCCGACGACAACTACGTCAACGGCACCCCGACCGACCTGATCGCCGTCCACAACGCGGAGATCCCCGGCGAGGTCCTCCCGTCCGGCGCGGGCTGGACGCCCACCCTGCGCACCGAGGTCGACCCCGCGAAGTCGGTCCCCCGGATCGTCGACTGCGGCGCGGGCGCCGGACGCCTGGGCTGATCCCCTACGACGGCCGGGGCGGCCCGCACCGCCCCGGCCCCCTCCCCGCACAGCCGCACCGCGCATCGCGAAGGAGCACCCGTATGCCCTCGCCCCACTCCCGACTCCCCGTGTCCAGAAGGGGATTCCTGCTCGCGGGCGCCGGCACGGCCGCCGCCCTCGGCCTCGCCGCCGGGCCCGCCCGCGCCGCCGGCCCCCGGCGCCCGTTCGGCCGCTACGGCTCACCGGCCGCCCGGCTCACCCCGCAGACCCTGTACGTCGACCCGCACGGGCGCGGTGACGCGACCACCGTCCGGGAGGCCGTGGCCGCCGCGACCGGCGCCGACCGGACCCTGGTCATCGCCCCGGGCACCTACCGGGACACGGTCGTCCTCGACGCCACCCGCACCGGTGCGACCTGGATCGGGGCCTCCGAGGACCCCCGTGACGTCGTGCTCGTGTACGACAACGCGGCCGGCACCCCCAAGCCCGGCGGCGGCACCCACGGCACCACCGGGTCGGCCACCACGACCGTGCAGGGCGACGGCTTCACGGCACGCTGGATCACCTTCGCCAACGACTGGCTGCGCGCCGACCACCCCGGCGTCACCGGCACCCAGGCTGTGGCCGTCAAGGTGCAGGGCGACCGCAGCGCCTTCCACCACTGCCGCTTCCTCGGCCACCAGGACACCCTCTACGCCGACTCCACGGCCCTCGGCACGTTCGCCCGGCAGTACTACGCGCACTGCTACGCCGAGGGGGACGTCGACTTCGTCTTCGGCAGGGCGACGGCGGTCTACGAGCACTGCCACTTCCACGCCCTGGACCGCACCGACCTGGCGGCCGCCCCCTACGGCTTCGTCTTCGCGCCGTCCACGGCGGCCGCCAACCCGCACGGATACCTGGTCACGGACAGCCGGGTGAGCAGCGCCGCACCCGACGGGTTCTACAAACTGGCCCGCCCCTGGGTGCCCAGCTCCGACACCACCGCGCGTCCGTCGCTCACCGTCCGGGACACCCACCTCGGCCCCGGCATCGACGCGGCCGCGCCCTACACCAACATGTCGGACGCCTTCCCGTGGCAGAGCCAGCGCTTCGCCGAGTACCGCGACACCGGGCCGGGAGCGCGGATCACCGTTCCCGAGAACCGTCCCCAACTCACCCGCGAGCAGGCGAGGTCGGAGACCCGCGCGGCCTACCTGGGCGACTGGGCGCCGTGGAAGGAGGGGTGCTGAGATGCGCCGGCGCACCCTGCTGGCAGGCGTCGCCGGCGGCCTGGCCGCCGGCGCGGCGACCCCCGCCCGCGCGTCCGGCCGCCGCGTCCTGCACGTCCGGCCCGGCGACTCGCTCCAGGCGGCCGTGGACACCGTCGACGGACCCGGCCGGACGATCGTCGTGCACCCGGGGACCTACCGCGAAGTCGTCAACATCCCTGCCACGGCACGCGAGTTGACCCTGCGCGGGGCGACCCGCGACCCGCGGGACACGGTCATCGTGTACGGCAACGCCAACGGCACCCCGAGGCCCGACGGCAGCGGCACCTACGGCACGGCGGGCTCCGCCACCTTCACCTCCGCCGCCCCCGGCCTCACCGTCCGCCACCTCACCCTCGCCAACGACTGGCTGCGCGCCGACCACCCCGGGATCACCGGCACACAGGCGGTGGCGGCGTACACCTACGGCGACCGCACCCACTTCGACAACGTGCGGCTGCTGGCCCACCAGGACACCCTGTTCACCGAGACGACGGCGCTGGACGCCTTCGACCGCCAGTACTTCCGCCGCTGCTACATCGAGGGCGACGTCGACTTCGTCTTCGGGCGGGCGACCGCCGTCTTCGAGGCGTGCCACTTCCACACGCTCGACCGGGACGTGGACTTCACCCCCAAGGGCATGGTCTTCGCCCCCTCCACGGCCCGCGGCAACCCTTACGGCCTGCTCGCGGTCCGCAGCCGGATCACCTCCGGCGCGGAGGACGGGGCGTACAGGATCGCCCGGCCGTGGGTGCCGTCGTACGAGACGACCGCCTGGCCCGCACTGGTCGTACGGGACACCTGGATCGGCCCCGGCATCGACCCGGTCGCCCCCTACACGAACATGAGGGACGCCTACCCCTGGCAGACCATGCGCTTCCGTGAGTACGCCAACCGCGGCCCCGGCGCGGTGACCACGGTGCCGGAGAACCGGCCGCAGCTGACCGCCGAGGAGGCCGCCCGGCACACCCGGCGGACATATCTGCGGGACTGGAGGCCGTATGAACGGCCGTGACCAGGGAGGCCGTGTGAAGGCGTCCGGGCCGCCCTGCTCACCGACCGGCTGCGCGCCGTCCGGCGTTCCCGGCCTGTGAACGTCCCCCTTCCCCCCTCTTCCCCTTCCCCCCGCCCCCCCCGAACGACGAAAGGACTCGCACTCCATGTCTCGTCGTACCGCTCTGATCCTCACCTCGGCTCTCGCCCTCGGCGCCGGACTCGCCGTGCTCCCCACCCAGGCACAGGCCGCGACCGTCGTCGTCAGCAACACCACCGACCTGTCCAACGCCCTCAAGAACGCCGCCCCCGGCACCGTCATCCAGGTCCGCGGCGGCACGTACCACCCGACGGCCACCCTCCAGTCCACGGCCAACGGGACCTCCTCCGCGCCGGTCACCCTCACCGCGTACGGCTCGGAGACCGTGAAGATCGACGGCTCCTCGCTGCCCGACGGCGACTGGATATTCAAACTGACCGCCGACTACTGGAACGTCTCCGGCATCACCTTCCAGAACTCCCCGGACAGCGCCGTCGTCTGCCAGTCCTGCACCGGCACCAACTGGAACAACGTGAGGACCATCAACGGCGGTGACTCCGGCTTCACCCTCACCGGGGACGGAACGGTGAACAACACCGTGCGCAACCTGGACAGTTACGGCAACTACGACGCGGCGAACCACGGCGAGAACGCCGACGGTGTCGCCGTGAAGTTCGGCTCCGGCACCGGCAACCTCATCACCGGCGCCCGCCTCTACAACAACTCCGATGACGGGATCGACTTCTGGTCCTTCTCCTCACCCGTCACCGTCGAGCACACCTGGTCCTTCGGCAACGGCGCCAACCGCTGGTCCGACTCCGCCTTCGCCGGGGACGGCAACGGCTACAAGCTGGGCGGCGACGGCGAGGTGGTCGCCCACGTCGTCAACAACTCCGCCGCCTGGGGCAACGCCGGCAACGGCTTCACGGAGAACTCCAACACCGGCGCCCTGGTCGTCAACCGCACCACCGCCTACGCCAACAGCAAGTGGGGCTACTACTTCGCCACCGGCTCCGCCCGGCTCGGCAAGAACCTCGCCGCCGGCAACGGCGGCGGCGCGGTCAGCAAGAACGCGAAGGTCACCTCGTCCGGCAACACCTGGGACTCCGGCGTCTCCACACCGGCCTTCCGCTCGACGGACGCCTCCAGCACCTACAACGCCCGCGGCACCGACGGCTCGCTGCCCGCGACGACGTTCCTGACGACGGGCAGCACCACCGTCGGAGCCACCATGAACTGACCCCGCCCGCCCTCCACATCCCCGGCCGCTTGACCCGGATTTTGCCCGTGCGGGAGGTATCGATCGGGCAACGGGTCTCGCGCCCGGCGGGGTGACGCGCGTAGAACACCTGTCATGTATAAGCCACTGCGTATCGCGGCGATCGCCGCAGCGTGTGCCGTCGCCGGTGCCGCCCTGTACGGCACCGGTGCCGCCACGGCCGGCCAGTCCACGGCCAACTCCACCCACGAGCCCTACAACATCGGGCTTCTGGTGAAGGACATCGACACCTACTACGGCACCACCGCCGACGCCGCCGGCGTGTACCAGGCGTCGCCCGACAGCCCGTACGCCAAGGACCTCGCGCGTCTGGACCGGGCCGCCCGCGCGTACATCGACAAGGCGGCCCGCAAGGCGCACCACCGGGGCGAGAAGCCCGCGGTCGTCTTCGACATCGACGACACGCTGCTGCTCAGCCTCGACTACGAGAAGCGCTACAACTACACGTACAACGGCACCACCTGGGCCGACTACGTCAACAAGGCCGACCGGCCGGCCGTCTTCGGCAGCCCGGAACTCGTGCGGTACGCCGAGTCCGAGGGCGTCGAGGTCTTCTACAACTCGGGTCTGAGCGAGGCGCAGCGTTCCGCCGCCGTCGAGAACCTGAAGAAGATCGGCGCCGACGTGAACCTCGACGCCGGCCACGTCTTCCTCAAGGACAAGGCGAACCCCCCGTCCTACCTGAGCGGCTGCGCCACCCCCGGCACCTGGACCTGCACGACCGTGCAGTACAAGGCCGGCACCCGCAAGCACATCGAGAACGACCTCGGGTACGAGATCGTCGCCAACTTCGGTGACCAGTACTCCGACCTCGACGGCGGCTACGCCGACCGCACGTACAAGCTGCCGAACCCGACGTACTTCGTCAGCTGAACCGCCGCCCGTCGGAATCCTTCCGCGTGAACGCCCCCGCCGGTCGTCACCGGCGGGGGCGTCCCGGTCGCCGGCCGAGGGGGGCTCTGACCGGCGCGCTGCCGGCCGAGGGGGGCTCAGGCCGGCAGGTCTGTGGGGTCGTACGACGTTGTCCGTCTTCTGCTGCACTGGTTCAAGCACTGGTTCATGCACTGGTAGAGACGCCGAATGCGAACGTGTGGTTGTTTCTGATCTTTGTTGTTCGAAGCGTCTCGTTGTCCGAAGCGCCGTGCGTCCTCTCCCGGGGGAGCGGAACCCCGCACTCCCCGGTCGCCGCCGGCGCGCGGAAGGTTGCCGCGCCTTCAGGACTTTCTCACGAGTCGTCCCCGTCGTCCGTGTGCGCCGCGAAGCCGCCCGACACGGCGCGGTGTTCGCCGGCCGCCGTGGCCGTGACCGCGTAGCCGTCGTCCTTCGCGTCCCGGCCGCCGCGGTCGTGGTCGTACTGGCCGGCGAACACCCACTCGCCCTCGGGGACCGTACGGCCCTGCTTGAGCTCCCAGGTGTAGACGAGGAAGCCGTCCCGCTCGCCGACCGTCAGCGTGAAGTCGTCCTCCGGCAGCGAGCGCCAGGCCCCCGTGGAGTCGACCCCGCCGCTCTGCGCGACGCTCAGCCGGACGGTGAGCGCGGTCAGCGGCACGGAGGTTTTGATCGTGACGTCGCTCTGCGCCCAGAAGTCGTTGCTGTGCGGGTCCACCGAACCGTCCGACCACAACGGGCCGTCCTTCTCGCCGCCGCCGGACGGCACCACGGGGGCCGGCGGGGAGGCCGAGGGCGTCCGTGCGGGGGAGCCGACGGGCTTGTGCGTGGCCGGGGCGGTCGGCGTCGGCCGGGCGGACGGACGGGGCGGGCGGCTCGTGGCGTCCGGCGGGGGGGTGGGCGTCGCGGTGACCGCGACCGACCGCTGCGGCGCGGCGTCCTCCTTCACCGCGGAGGCGACCGCGTAACCGCCGACGGCGAGCATGCCCGCGACCGCGGCCGTGGCGCTCACCACCCGCGCCCAGCCCCACACCGGCGGACGGGTGGCCCGGTGACCAGGGCGGTCCTGCCCGCTCATGCCACGTTCGACGCGGGCCAGGATGCGGGCGCGGTCGGGCTCGTGGGCCTCGGCCGCCTCGTGCAGCCGGGCGCGCAGCCCGCCCGGCACGTCCTGCTGCCTCATCGGTTCCTCCCTCCGCTCTCGCCGGTGCGTCCCATCGCCGCGTGCACCCGCTGCGGCGCCCCCTGCTTCCCGAGCAGCCGCTGGAGTTCGGCCATCCCCTTCGACGTCTGGCTCTTCACCGTACCGACCGAGACACCGAGCGCGAGCGCGGTGTCCTTCTCCGAGAGGTCGAAGGCGTGCCGCAGCACGACACAGGCCCGCTTGCGGAACGGCAGCCGGCGCAGCGCGTCCTGGACGTCCACCACGCCCGCCACGTCGGGGTCGTCGGCCCGCTCGTCGCGCTGGGACCAGAACAGGGCGACGCGCCGCCGCTCGCGCACCGCGCTGCGGATGCGGCTGCGTGCCAGGTTGGCGACGACGCCTCGCGCGTACGCCACCGGGTGGTCAGCCGCGCGCACCCGGTCCCAGCGGTGCCACAGGGCCAGCAGGGCGTCCGCCGCCAGGTCGTCGGCGGCGTCCGCCTCACCGGTCAACATGTGGGCCAGACGGGACAGTTCGGCGTAGTGGCGTTCGAAGAAGGCGTGGAACTCCGCGGAGGCGTCGTCGTCGACGACCGTGCCCACGGGCGGCCTCCCTTCGCAGCGGCGGATGCGTTCCGCGGGGCGGACGCCTGTGCGTGTCATGTGAATGACATGTGATCGTCCGAGGTGGCCGTCCCGGGATCCGGAAGCGTAGCAGTGGCCGGCCGGCCCCTTTCGTACAGGGTGTCGAACAACGTGTGGCGGTGCGAACCCGATTCCGTAACACGGAGAAAACCTGCGACCGGTTCAGCGAGGGAACAATCCAGCCAGCATCCGCACCGATCATTCAGGACCCTAGGAGTACCGCCATGTCCAGAACACAGCAGGTGGCAGACCGGTCAAGTGCCGCGCCACCGGCGGGCAACAGCGTCGACCGGTTCTTCCGGATATCCGAGCGGGGGTCCACCTTCGGCCGCGAGATACGCGGCGGCCTGGCCACCTTCTTCACGATGGCCTACATCCTCGTCCTGAACCCCATCATCCTCGGCAGCGCCAAGGACAAGTTCGGCCACCAGCTCGACACCGTCCAACTGACCACCGCCACCGCCCTGGTGGCCGCGGTCATGACGATCATCATGGGCGTCGGCGGCAACCTGCCCCTCGCGCTCGCCGCCGGCCTCGGCCTGAACGCCGTGGTCGCCTTCCAGATCGCCCCGCTGATGAGCTGGGACGACGCGATGGGCCTGATCGTCCTGGAGGGCCTGCTGATCTGCGTCCTCGTGGTCACCGGGCTGCGCGAGGCCGTCATGCACGCCATCCCGCAGGCCCTCAAGCAGGCCATCAGCGTCGGCATCGGCCTGTTCATCGCCTTCATCGGCTTCGTCGACGCCGGCTTCGTCAGCCGTATCCCCGACATCGCGAACACCACCGTCCCGGTGCAGCTCGGCGGCACGGGCACGCTCACCGGGTGGCCGGTCCTCGTGTTCTGCCTCGGGGTGCTGCTGACGATCGGACTGCTCGCCCGCAAGGTCAAGGGCGCGATCCTGATCAGCATCGTGACCATGACGGTCCTGGCGATCGTCATCGACGCGACCGCCGACATCAAGTCCTGGGGCCTGACCACCCCCAAGGTCCCCGACGACGTCGTGGCCTCGCCCGACTTCGGGCTCCTCGGCCACTTCAGCCTCTTCGGCGCCTTCGGCGAGACCAGCGTCATCACGGTCGTCCTGCTGGTCTTCACGCTGATCCTGTCGGACTTCTTCGACACCATGGGCACGGTCGTCGGCATCAGCGCCGAGGCGGGCCTGCTGGACGAGGAGGGCCGGGTGCCGAACCTCGGCCGGGTCCTGCTCATCGACGGCGCCGCCGCGGTCGCCGGGGGCGCGGCCTCGTCCTCCTCGGCCACCTCCTACATCGAGTCGGCGGCCGGCGTCGGCGAGGGCGCGCGCACCGGCTTCTCCAACCTGGTCACCGGCGGCCTGTTCGGCCTGGCGCTGTTCCTGACCCCGCTGCTCACCATCGTCCCGCTCCAGGCGGCGGCCCCGGCCCTGGTCGCGGTCGGCTTCCTGATGATGACCCAGGTCAAGAACATCGACTGGGACAGGTACGAGATCGCCATCCCGGCGTTCCTCACCATCGCCGTGATGCCGTTCACCTACTCCATCACCAACGGCATCGGCGCCGGCTTCCTCGCCTACGTGGTGATCAAGACGGTCCTCGGCAAGGCCAGGGAGATCCACTGGCTGCTGTGGGGGACCTCGGTGCTGTTCCTGGTGTACTTCGCCATCGACCCGATCGAGCAGGTCCTCGGCGCGAAGTAGGCGCCCGGTAAGCCCTGTTCACCGTGCGGCCGGTCGCGGAGGAGTCCGCGGCCGGCCGCACCGCGGGCCCTCAGTCCGTCAGCGCCGCCCGCATCATCGCCTTCGCCACCGGGGCCGCCAGCCCGTTGCCGCTGACCTCCGAGCGGGCCGCGTCCGACTGCTCCACCACGACCGCGACGGCGACCTCCTTGGCGTCCGTCTTCCCGTAGGACGTGAACCAGGCGTACGGCGCCTTGCTGTTGTTCTCGCCGTTCTGGGCCGTGCCGGTCTTGCCGCCCACGGTGACGCCGTCGATCAGGGCGTTGGTGCCGGTGCCCTTCTCCACCACCGTCTGCATCGCCGACTGCAACTGCTCGGCGGTCGAGGCGCTGACGATCTCCTTGGTGTCCGCGCTGTCGTCGTAGTTCTTCAGCACGTCGCCGCCGCTGTCGGTGGTCTGGGAGACCATGTGCGGCGACACCAGCTTGCCGCCGTTGGCAAGAGCGGCGGACACCATGGCCATCTGCAGTGGGGTCGCGGTGACGTCGAACTGGCCGATCCCGGTCAGGGCCGTCGACGACTTGTCCATGTCCGACGGGTACACGCTGGTGTACGCCCGCACGGGCACGTCCTGCGCGTCGTCGTTGAAGCCGAACTTCTCCGCCGTCGCCCGGAGTCTGTCCTGGCCCAGGTCGACGGCCATCTTCGCGAAGACGTTGTTGCAGGAGTACTGCAGGGCGGTGCGGATGGAGGCGTTCTCGCAGGGCGCGGAGGCGTTCTCGTTGTGCATGTCGGTGGCCGTGCCGGGCAGGGTGTACGGGTTCGGGCTGTTCGTCGGCTTGTCCACGGACGCGTAGAGGCCGTCCTCCAGCGCGGCCGCGGCCACCACCAGCTTGAACGTCGAACCCGGCGCGAGCGGCTGCCGCAGCGCCCGGTTGGTGAGCGGTTTGTCCGCGTCCCTGGTGAGCTTCGACCAGGCCGGACCGGCGGTGTTGGCGTCGGTCAGCGAGGACGGGTCGTAGGACGGCGTCGACACGACCGCGAGGATCCGGCCCGTTCTCGGGTCGATGGCGACCGCGGCGCCCTTCTTGTCACCGAGCGCGTCGTAGGCGGCCTTCTGCACGTCCGGGTCGATCGTCGTGATCACGTCGCCCGGGGCGGCGCGCTCGCCGGTGACCGTGTCCATGGCGGTCTTCAGCTGGGTGTCGGTGCCGTCGAGGAGGTTCTGGTAGATCCCCTCCAGCTGCGTCGGCGCGTAGCTCTGCGAGGCGTAGCCCGTGACCGCCGCGTACAGCCTGCCGTCCGTGTAGGTGCGTTTGTATGCGAGGTCGCCGCCTGTCGTCCGTGCGGAACCGGTGATCGCCTTGCCGGCCACGATGATGTTCCCGAGCGGGTCCGCGTACGTCTCGATCGCGTTGCGCCGGTTGTCCTTGTCGTCCGCGAGCGCCTGGCCGTCGTAGAACTGCACCCAGGTCGCTCTGACCAGCAGAGCGAACACCAGGAGCAGCGTGAAGACGGAGGCGCGCCTGATCGTCTTGTTCATCCCGACTGAAAGATGACCGGCGCGCGGCGGATCGTTCCCGCGCGCCAGGTTTTCTCACCGGTTGTTCATGCTCCCGCCCCGGACGCGGCGGAGCGGGTCCGCGGCGGGAGGAGGTGCCCGGCGCTCAGCGCTCCAGCGTCAGCACGAGTTCGTCGATCTCCAGGCCCCGCGCGTTCGCGAACCCCCTGGCCTGCGCGGACACCTGGAAGCCGCACTTCTCCAGGACCCGGCGCGAGCCCTCGTTGTCGGCGGCGGCGCGGGCGTACAGCGGGCGCTCCGGCACCTCGGCGAGCAGCGCGTGCAGCGCGGCCGTGGCCACCCCGCGTCCCCAGTACGCCCGGTCGACCCAGTACGTGACCTCGCGCTCGCCCGGCACCCCGTACACGGCGGCGCTGCCCACCACGTCACCGTCGGCCAGGATCGTCCGGGCCAGCTCGGTCGACCGGATGCGTTTCCACAGCGCGTCGAAGGCGTCCCGGTCGGCCGGGTCCTCGGCCGTGAAGGCCGCCATCCGCAGCGCCTCCGGATCGTTCATCTGCCGGTAGAAGACCGGCAGATCGCTGTCGTGGACCTGGCGCAGTACGACCTGCATTCCTCAGAGCCTCCGGGTGGCGAGCGTCAGGCGGTCACGGGCGTCGAACAGCGCGTCCTTCACCATCTGTTCGTGGGCGGGCGTCAGCCGCGCCACCGGGACCGAACAGCTGATCGCGTCACGCGCCGGGGTGCGGTACGGGATGGCCACGCCGAAGCAGCGCAGTCCCAGGGTGTTCTCCTCGCGGTCGACGGCGAACCCCTGCTCCCGCACCTGGTGGAGCTCCTCGATGAGCTTCTCCCGGTCGGTGATCGTGTTCTCGGTGAGCGCGGGCAGCGTCTCCGGCAGCAGCTTGCGGACCTGCTCGTCGGTGCAGGTGCTCAGCAGCGCCTTGCCCAGCGAGGTCGAGTGCGCGGGCAGCCGGCGGCCGACCCGGGTGAAGGGGCGCAGGTAGTGCTGGGACTGGCGGGTGGCCAGGTAGACCACGTTGGTGCCGTCCAGCCGCGCGAGGTGGATGGTCTCCGTGGTGT
This sequence comes from Streptomyces sp. NPDC043878, assembly GCF_056435735.1. Classification (NCBI taxonomy): domain Bacteria; kingdom Bacillati; phylum Actinomycetota; class Actinomycetes; order Kitasatosporales; family Streptomycetaceae; genus Streptomyces; species Streptomyces sp. NPDC043878. The sequence continues at coordinate 93,719 of NZ_JBWKDW010000026.1, read as the reverse complement.
CGTCCGACAGCCGGTCCAGTGTCGGCCGGGCCGCCGCGACGACCTCGTCACCGTCGATGTAGGAGGTGCCGACCAGCAGCGCCCGTACGCCGATGCCGTACCGTGTGCCGGTCGCGTCCGTCTCCACCCAGCCCAGCTCCACCAGGGTGCGCAGCAGCATGTACAGGCTGGACTTGGGATATCCGACGGCCTCCTGGACCGCCGCGAGGGAGTGCATTCCGGGGCGGCCGGCGAAGTACTCCAGCAGTTCAACCGTCCGCACCGCGGACTTGACCTGCGCCCCGCCCCCCGTCTCGCCAGCCGACATCGCCCTTGACCCCTTCGTTCGACGGGAAATAGTCTCCGAAGCGTAGTTCAGCATCAGAGACAGCGTTCAGTATATCGAACGACCCTGGTGGATGACCCAGTACTGCGGCAATACAGCGGCAAACAACGTGGAGGGACCCCCGGTGGCAGCAGCACCAGTCTGGAGTGTCGACCCCCGAACCGGGAAGCAGCGGGAACAGGTCGCGGTCGAAGCCACGGCCGAGGAGGTGGACACCACCGTCCGCGCCGCGCACGAGGCACGCGGCGCACTCGTCGACCGCACGGTCCGCTCGGCCTTCCTGCGGACCGCCGCCCGCCTGCTCGAAGGCGCCAGGGACCACCTCGTGGAGGCGGCCGACGCCGAGACCGCGCTCGGCCCGGTCCGGCTGACCGGCGAGCTCGCCCGTACCTGCTTCCAGCTGCGGGCGTTCGCGGACATCGTCGACGAGGGCGCCTTCCTCGACGTCGTCATCGACCACCCCGACGACACCGCGACCCCACCCATCCCCGACCTGCGCCGCTACAAGGTGCCCCTGGGTGTCGTCGCCGTCTACTCGGCCTCCAACTTCCCCTTCGCCTTCTCTGTCGCCGGCGGCGACACCGCGAGCGCGCTCGGCGCCGGCAACCCCGTCGTCGTCAAGGCCCACCCCGACCACCCCGGACTGTCCGAGCTGGTCGCCTCCGTCCTGCGCCGGGCCGCCGTCGAACACGGCATCCCCGAGGGCGTCGTCGGACTGGTGCACGGCTTCGAGGCGGGCCTCGGACTCGTCCGCCACCCGCTGATCGCCGCCGCCGGCTTCACCGGCTCCATCCGCGGCGGGCGGGCCCTGTTCGACGCCGCGGCCGCGCGGCCGGTGCCGATCCCGTTCCACGGCGAACTGGGGTCGCTGAACCCCGTCGTGGTCACCGAGGCGGCGGCCGCCGAGCGGGCCGAGGCGATCGGCGCGGGTCTGGCCGGGTCGATGACGCTGGGGGTCGGGCAGTTCTGCGTGAAGCCCGGGCTCGTGCTGGCGCCCTCGGGCGCGGCGGGCGACCGGCTGGTCAAGTCCCTCACGGACGCCGTCAGCGACACCGACTCCGGGGTCCTGCTCGACCACCGCATGCGGGACAACTTCATCGCCGGTGTCGCCGAGCGGGCCGAACTGCCCGAGGTGGAGACCCCGGTGACCCCGGGCGCGGGCGGCGAGCACACCGTGAGCCCCGGCTTCCTCACGGTCGCGGCACAGAAGCTGACCAGCGCCGGGTCCTACGACCTGCTCCTGGAGGAGTGCTTCGGACCGGTCACCGTGGTGGCGCGCTACGAGGACGACGCGGAGGTGCGCGAGGTGCTCTCGCGGCTGCCGGGCAACCTCACCGCGACCGTCCAGCTGTCCGAGGAGGAGGCGGCCGGCCAGGGCCGGGGCGCGGAGATCCTCGCGGAACTCACCCCGCTGGCGGGCCGGGTCCTGGTCAACGGCTGGCCGACCGGTGTCGCGGTGGCGCCCGCCCAGCACCACGGCGGACCGTACCCGGCGACGACCTCCACCTCGACGTCCGTCGGCGGCACGGCCATCGAGCGCTGGCTGCGGCCGGTGGCGTACCAGAACGCGCCCGAGGCGCTGCTTCCCCCCGAGCTGCGCGACGAGAACCCGCTGGGGTTGCCGCGGCGGTTCAACGGTCGCCTGGAGCGGTAGCGCTCCGCTGGGTGCCGTAGAGGTGCCGTAGAGGTGCCGTGGGGGTGCGGGTGTGGTGCGGGTGCCGGTCCGTCGGGGCTTGTCGCGCACTTCCCCGCGCCCCTGGGTGGGTGAACTCGACCTGAGAGAATGAGTGGATGGACGTCCGACTTCCCGAACTGCCCTTCCCGCTCCGCACGTACGGACCCGACGGCAACTGGTCGCACGAGGACGGGGTGCTCACCGGGTGGGCCGGCCCACGGCAGGACCGGTTCGTGCCGCCCACCGACGAGGGGCTCGACCCCGCCGCCGACGCGCCGCGGCTGCTCGGCGCCCCCGAGGGTGACTTCCAGCTGATCGCCCGGGTCACGGTCGGGTTCGCCGCGGCCTTCGACGCCGGGGTGCTCTACGTCCACGTCGGCGAACGGGCCTGGGCCAAGCTGTGCCTGGAGTACTCCCCGGAGGTGCCCACCGTCTGCACGGTGGTCACCCGCGGCCACTCCGACGACGCCAACTCCTTCACGGTGGACGGCAGTTCCGTCTGGCTGCGGATCAGCCGCACCGGCCGGGCCTTCGCCTTCCACGCCTCCCGCGACGGGGAACACTGGACCTTCGTCCGCCTGTTCACGCTGGGCGGCGAGCAGGAGACCGGCGACGCCCTGGTCGGCTTCATGACCCAGTCGCCGATGGGCGGCGGGTGTGTGGTGACCTACGACCACATCGAGTTCCGGCCGGACTGGCCCAAGGACCTGCGCGACGGCAGCTGACCGGCCGGCCCCGGGAACCGCGGCCGGCCCCGCTCTCGTCCTCGGCTGCATGATCAGAGCGCACCGGACCGTCGACTCCCTGGTGATCAGGACCGCCCTGCCGGTGGAGGCGGCGACGGTCGCCGGGCTGCATCGGCGGGCCCGGTCGACGTACTACCCGGACGGCCTGCCCGACGACGACGCCGACTGGCCCGCCCGCTGGCGCGAGGCCGTAGCACGCCCCGACGGGCACGTGCTGTGCGCGGTGCGCGACGCCCGCATGGTGGGCATCGCCTCGTTCCGGCGTCCGGCCGACGCCCCCGCCGACACGGTCAGGCTGTTCCAGTTCCACGTCGATCCCGGCCACTGGCGCACGGGTGTGGGGACGGCCCTGCACGCGGCCTGCGTCGAGCAGTGGGCGGTGGACGGCAGGCGCCGCGCCGTCCTTGACGTCCACGTGGGCAACGAGCGAGCCCGGTCCTTCTACGCCCGGCACGGCTGGCTCCCCGACCCCGGGCATCCGCCCACCGCCGGCGACCACCACGTGTCCCTGTGCCGCACCGTCGCGGGCACCGGCTGACGAGGACCGCGCCGGCACCGGCTGACGAGGACCGCGGGACCGGTTGACGACACCCGGCTGACGGCACCCGGCCAGGGCGGGCGGCCAGGGCCCGCGCCCGGGAATGAACCCGTTCCCTTGAACGTTCACGCATCTGGCGGAGGAAGCCTCCGCGCCCGGACGACCTGGAGAGCCGAACACATGCGCGTCGAGATCTGGAGCGACATCGCCTGCCCCTGGTGCTACGTGGGCAAGGCCCGCTTCGAGAAGGCGCTGGCGGCCTTCCCGCACCGCGACGGCGTCGAGGTGGTGCACCGCTCCTTCGAGCTGGACCCAGGCCGCGCCAAGAGCGACGTCCAGCCGGTGATCACCATGCTCACCCGCAAGTACGGCATGAGCGAGGCGCAGGCCAGGGCCGGCGAGGAGAACCTCGGCGCGCAGGCCGCCGCCGAGGGCCTGGACTACCGCACCAGCGGCCGCGACCACGGCAACACCTTCGACATGCACCGCCTGCTGCACTTCGCCAAGGAGCGCGGCAGGCAGGACGAGCTGATCCAGATCCTGTACCGGGCGAACTTCGCCGAGGAGCGGTCCGTCTTCTCCGAGGGCGCCGAGCGGCTCACGGACCTGGCCGTCGAGGCCGGTCTCGACGCGGAGGCCGTGCGCGCGGTGCTCGCCGACCCGGACGCCTACGCCGAGGAGGTCCGCACCGACGAGCGCGAGGCCGCCGAACTCGGAGCCAACGGTGTGCCGTTCTTCGTCCTGGACCGCAAGTTCGGCGTCTCCGGCGCCCAGCCCGCGGAGGTCTTCACCCAGGCGCTGACCCAGGCGTGGGGGGACCGTCCGCAGCTCAGGCTGATCGCGGACGACGACAGCGCCGCCGCCGAGGCATGCGGCCCCGACGGCTGCGAGGTGCCGCGGCACTAGTGCCGCGACAGGCGACGTTCGCCCCGTCGCGACGCCCGGCACGCTCCCCCACTGCCGTAAGGGCGTGGGAGGTGCCCCCACTCGCCGCACCAGCCGAAGACCCGAGTACGTCCAGTACGAGGGCCTCCGGCCGGCACTCCCCCAGCCTCCGGCCGGGGGGACCCCCAGAGCACGCACCGGACGCCGCTCCTTCACGGGCAAACGTTGCCTGCCACGGCACTGGCGGCCTTCGGCAGCCCTCCGGCCGCGAACCCCCAGGTCGGCGGCGATCCATAAGCGATCCTTGGCGATACCGTCCAGAACTCGGCAATGGACGAGGGGTCCGGTGGGCGCGACAGTGGTCCCATGGAGACCTTCGAGACCCTCGTCCGTACCGAGTTCGCCGCGAAGAACACCTACCTGAACACCGCGAGCACCGGTCTGCTGCCGGCCCGCACCGTCGAGGCCATGCGGACCGCCGTGGAAGCGGTGGCCGCGGGACGGCCGACGGACATGTTCGCCGACGTCGAGGCCGCCCGCGCCGCCTTCGGCCGGCTGACCGGGGTGTCCGCGGAGCGCGTGGCGGCGGGGGCCTCGGTCGCCGTGTACAGCGGGTTGATCGCCGCCTCGCTGCCCGAGGGCGCCGAGGTCCTCACCGCCGAGGACGACTTCAGCTCCCTGGTCAACCCCTTTCACGTGCGCCGCGACCTCAAGGTGCGCGCCGTGCCGCTGGAGCGGGTCGCCGAGTCGGTGCGGCCGGGTACCGCGCTCGTCGCGGTCAGCGCCGCCCAGTCCGCCGACGGCAGGATCGCCGACCTGCCCGCGATCGCGGCGGCCGCCCGGCGGCACGGGGCGCGTACCTGTGTGGACGCCTCACAGGCCGCGGGCTGGCTGGACCTCGACGCGGACGCCTACGACTACGTCCTGTCGGTCGGCTTCAAATGGCTGCTGTGCCCGCGGGGCGTGACCTTCCTCGTCGTCCCCGAGGACCTGGGCGGGCTCACCCCGCTGTTCGCGGGCTGGGTCGCGGGTGAGCGCCCATGGGACGCCTGCTACGGCCCCGTCGAGGAACTCGCCCACTCCGCGCGGCGGTTCGACGAGAGCCCCGCCCTGTTCTCGTACGCCGGCGCCCGCCACTCCCTCGCCCTGCTGGAGGAGATCGGCGTGGACGCCGTACGCGCGCACGACCTGGCCCTGGCCGACCGGTTCCGCACCGGCCTGCGCGGCCTCGGCCACGAACCGGTCGCCGCTCCCGGCTCGGCCATCGTCTCCGTCCCCGGACTCGGCGGCCGGCAGGGCGAGTTGAGCCGGGCGGGAGTGGAGGTCTCGGACCGGGCGGGCAACCTGCGCGCGGCCTTCCACCTTTACAACACGCCCGCGGACGTCGACCGGCTGCTGGACGCCCTTTTCACCGTACGGGGGTGAAGTCCCGCGCGCCGATGTACTCCGGGCGCCGCACGGGCGCCGCGAACGGCTCGACGGCCTGATTGTCCACGCTGTTGAACACGATGAACACGTTGCTGCGCGGGAACGGCGTGATGTTGTCGCCGGAACCGTGCATGCAGTTGCAGTCGAACCAGGTCGCCGAACCGGCCCGCCCCGTGAAGAGCTTGATGCCGTGCTCGCCGGCCAGCGCGGTCAGCGCCTCGTCCGACGGCGTGCCCGCGTCCTGCATCCGCAGCGACTGCTTGTAGTTGTCCTTCGGGGTGGCTCCCGCGCAGCCGAGGAACGTGCGGTGCGACCCCGGCATGATCATGAGGCCGCCGTTGGTGTCGTGGTTCTCGGTCAGCGCGATCGAGACGGACACGGTCCGCATGTTCGGCAGGCCGTCCTCGGCGTGCCAGGTCTCGAAGTCCGAGTGCCAGTAGAAGCCGCCGGCCCCGAAACCGGGCTTGACGTTGATCCGCGACTGGTGCACGTACACGTCCGAGCCGAGGATCTGGCGGGCCCGCCCGACGACCCGCTCGTCCCGCACGAGGGAGGCGAACACCTCGCTCATGCGGTGCACTTCGAAGACGGAACGGATCTCCTCGGACCGCGGTTCGACGATCGACCGTTCGTCGGCGCGGACCACCGGGTCCGTGACGAGCCGCTCCAGCTCGCGCCGGTACACCGCTACCTCGTCGTCGGGCAGGAGCTGGTCGACGGTGAGGAACCCGTCCCGCTCGAACGCCTCGAGATCACCGGGCGGGAACGGTCCCGGGGTGGCGGGGGAGCCCCACACGACCGGGTCCTGGCGGGGGAGGGACACCTCGGTGGTGCCGCGGCTGGGGTAGAGATCGGTGGTGGTGGTCATGGCGACGTCACACCTCCTCGGGTTCGGTGAGCAGCGGGTAGACGCCGTTCGCGTCGTGGTCCTCCCGTCCGGTCACGGGCGGGTTGAACACGCAGATGCAGCGGAAGTCCTCCTTGATCCGCATGGTGTGCCGCTCGTGCCCGTCGAGGAGGTACATGGTCCCGGGCGTGATGGTGTACTTCTGCCCGGTCTCGTCGTCGGTGAGTTCGGCCTCGCCCTCGACGCAGACGACGGCCTCGACGTGGTTCGCGTACCACATGGAGGTCTCCGTGCCGGCGTACAGGATCGTCTCGTGCAGCGAGAAGCCGACGCGCTCCCGGGCGAGCACGATGCGTTTGCTCTCCCAGGTGCCGGACTCGGCCCTGACGTGCCGGTCGGTGCCTTCGATCTCCTTGAACGAACGAACGATCACGGTGCTGCGATGCCTCCTTGGACAGGTGGTGCGTACGTCGGTGGTGCCCAGGGCCGTCCGTCGGGCGGACGGTCCCGGGCCGCCGGGGCGACTCAGACGGTCTCGCGCACGGCGCGGGCGAGGACGCTGAGGCCCTCGTCCAGTTCGTCCGGCGTGATGGTGAGCGCCGGGAGCAGCTTGACGACCTCGCTCTCCGGGCCCGAGGTCTCGATGAGCAGGCCGAGTTCGAAGGCGCGCTGCGCCACCCGCCCGGCGCGCGCCTTGTCGTGGAACTCCAGGCCCCACACGAGCCCGCGTCCCCGGTACTCCCGGACGTCGGCGAGGTTCTCCTCGGTGATGGAGATCAGGGCCTGCTCGACCTGCTCCCCGCGGGTCCGGGTCTGCTTCTCCATCGCGGCCCCGTCCGCCCAGTACGTCTCCAGCGCGGCGGTGGCCGTGACGAACGCGGGGTTGTTGCCGCGGAAGGTGCCGTTGTGCTCGCCCGGCTCCCAGACGTCCAGCTCCGGCTTGAACAGGCACAGCGACATGGGCAGCCCGTATCCGCTGATCGACTTGGACACGGTGACGATGTCGGGCACGATGCCGGCCTCCTCGAAGGAGAAGAACGCACCGGTGCGCCCGCAGCCCATCTGGATGTCGTCGACGATCAGCAGCATGTCCTGGCGCTCGCACAGCCCGGCGAGGGCGCGCAGCCACTCCGGGCGGGCCGCGTTGATGCCGCCCTCGCCCTGCACGGTCTCCACGATCACGGCGGCGGGCTTGTTGAGGCCGGAGCCCTGGTCCTCCAGCAGGCGCTCGAACCAGAGGAAGTCCGGGACCTGTCCCTCGAAGTAGTTGTCGAAGGGCATCGGGGTGCCGTGCACGAGCGGGATGCCGGCACCGGCCCGCTTGAACGCGTTGCCGGTCACCGCGAGGGAGCCCAGCGACATGCCGTGGAAGGCGTTGGTGAACGACACGATCGCCTCGCGCCCCTTCACCTTCCGCGCCAGCTTCAGCGCCGCCTCCACGGCGTTGGTGCCCGTGGGGCCGGGGAACATGACCTTGTACGGCAGGTCGCGCGGCCGCAGCACCAGGTCCTGGAAGGACTCCAGGAACGCGCGCTTGGCGGTGGTCGACATGTCGAGCCCGTGCGTGACGCCGTCCCGCTCCAGGTAGTCGATCAACGCCCGTTTCAGTACGGGGTTGTTGTGGCCGTAGTTGAGCGAACCGGCCCCCGCGAAGAAGTCCAGGTACTCGTGGCCGTCCTCGTCGTACATGCGGCTGCCCTGGGCGCGGTCGAAGACGGTGGGCCAGCCGCGGCAGTAGCTGCGCACCTCGGACTCCAGGGTCTCGAAGACGCTCAGGTCGGGCTGGGTGATGGTCACGACGAATTGCTCCTCGTTGCGTGGGGGTCAGGCAGAGGGAGTGAGGGGAAGGGGGCCGATGCGGTGCAGCACCTCGGAGTCGTGCGGCCCGTCGGGGAACGCGTCCGCGCCGAACAGCACCTCCCGCTCGACCTGCGCGCCGTGGCGTTCGGCGAACGAGGCGAACAGGCGCTCGGAGGCGGTGTTGCCGGGCGCGATGGTGGTCTCGACGGTGGTGATCCCGCGCTCGACGACGGTGCGTGCGGCCAGCCCGTCGAGCAGCGCGGCGGCGAGTCCGCGACCGCGGTGGGCCGGGTCCACCGCGACCTGCCAGACGAGCAGGGTCCACGGGCGTTCCGGCTGTACGTAGCCGGTGACGAAGCCGACCGGCTCGCCGTTCTCGTCACGCGCCACGGCCGTGGTGGCGGCGAAGTCACGGCACCACAGCAGATAGCTGTACGACGAGTTCAGGTCGAGGGTCTTCGAATCCCTTGCTATCCGCCACAGTGCGGCTCCGTCGGCCACCGTCGGGCGGTCGATCTGCAGGTCTGCTTGCGTGGCAGTCATGCGGATCGAATTTACCGATGGGAATTGAAAAATGCATGGCCGGATGGGGTTACCTTCCGGCCATGCATGTGTTATCGCGTGGGCGTTTGCGGAACGATGTGGTGGTTTGTGCCGCACATAAGGTGCGATTCGGGCGACCTGTGCAACGCGTCACAGCCGGCTGACCTCCACGGGATCCGACCGAATCGCCGCCGTTCTCGTTCGCAGAATCTTTGCGTTTGGGGCGGAGAACATCGGGCAGAAGAACCCGGGAGGCCAAGCCGGAATGAATTCCGGAATTAGCCTCGAATTGGGTTCGCGTTGTCCGGAGATTCCTTTACCGGCTGCTGTGCCCGCCCGGACGACCCGGGGCGGGCGCCGTTCACCCGCCGGCGCGGGCGGCCTCGGCCGCGGCCCGCAGACCCGCGTCCACGTCCACGTCCACGGACGGTCCCTCCTCGGCGAGCGCGGCACCGAGCGCCGCCAGGCAGCCCCGCACCGCCTCCAGTGACGCGTCGGCCCCGTAGTGGTTGACCCGGATCATCTCGGTGGCCAGGGCGCCCCCGCCCGCGGCCAGCGGCAGGCCCGGATCGGCCCGCAGGGCCCGTGCCACCAGCTCCGAGGCGTCCACGCCCGAGGGTGCCCGCAGGGTCGTGGCCACCCGCGCCGCCTCCGCGGCCCGGTGCACATAGGGCTCCAGCCCCCCGCCCAGCGCCCGCGCACCCGCCCGGGCCGCCGCCGCGGCCGCCGCGTGCCGGTCCATCACCGCGGACAGCCCCACCGCCTCGATCCGCTCCAGGCACGCCTCCAGCGCCAGCATCTCCAGCTGGGCCGGTGCGTGCGGCAGCACGGCGCGGCCGGCGTCGGTCCACCGCTCCTTCCAGTCCAGCAGCGAGAGGTACGACCGGCGCGGCGCACCCGGGTTCGCCGCCATCCGCGCCCACGCCCGGCCGCTCACCGACACCGCCGACACCCCGGCCGGGCCGCCCATCGCCTTCTGCGCCCCGATCACGCACAGGTCGACGCCCCACGCGTCCGGCAGCACCGGCTCGGCCGCCACGGAGGCGACGGCGTCCAGGTAGAACAGGGCGCCGTGCCGCCGCACCACCTCGCCGATCTCCGCGACCGGATTGGTGTTGCCGGTCGCCGCCTCCGCGTGGACCAGCGACACGAAGTCGATCTCCGGATGCCGGACGAACGCCTCCTGGATCTGCTCGGCGGTGACCGCGGTGTGGAAGGGCACCGCGAGGTCGATCACCCGGGCCCCGCAGTCGCGCAGCCAGTTCCCGAAGGTCTGCCCGTAGGGGCCGGTGACGACGTTCAGTGCCGTGGTGTCCGGCCCCGCCGTGGAGCGGATGGCGCCCTCCAGGGGGAGCAGTGCCTCGCCCTGGGTGATCACGACGTCCTGTCCGGTGTCCAGCAGCCGGGCCACGCGGTCCTCGATCGAGGCGAAGCGCGCGGCGCTCAGCGGGGGCAGGTCGAGGAGGGGGTGGGGCACTGCGGTGCTCTCTTCGCTCGCGGTTGTCGGCTGCGGATGAGGGTAGCCGCAGGCTCTCGGGTGCCTTCTGACCGGCGACTTCTCAGGCCGGACGGTCTCGAAGCCAAGGGTTTGATTTGAGGGACTCAAACTTCTCCTTATAATCGGAACCCTCAGTTCCCACACAGGAGGCTCACCCGTGAAGACGTTCCCCGGGCGCCAGACCCGCGTCCTGGCCGCCACCACCGCGACGGCCGCACTGGTGCTCGTGGCCGGCTGCACCTCCAGCGGCGACGGCGGCAGCGGCTCGAAGACCGCCGCCGGCGGGGTCGAGCTCGTCAAGGCCGGCAAGCTCACCACCTGCACCCACCTGCCCTACCCGCCCTTCCAGTCGGAGATCGACGGCAAGGTGCAGGGCTTCGACGTCTCCCTCATCGACCTGGTCGCCAAGGACCTGGGCGTGCAGCAGACCGTCCTCGACACCCCGTTCGAGAACTTCAAGACCGGCGCGTTCCTCAACTCCGGCACATGCGACCTGGCCGCGGCCGGCATGACCATCACCGAGGAGCGCAAGAAGAACGTCGACTTCTCCGACCCGTACTTCGACGCCACCCAGGCCGTCCTGGTCGACAAGAAGAGCGGCGTCAACTCCCTCGCCGACGTCAAGTCCAAGGGCGTCAAGCTCGGCGCCCAGGCGCAGACCACCGGCGAGGAGTACGTCCAGAAGAAGGGCTTCGACCCGGTCTCCTTCGAGTCCTCCGACGCCGTCCTCAACGGCCTGCGCACCGGCCAGGTCAAGGCCGTCGTCATCGACTACCCGGTCGTCCAGGGCTGGCTGAAGAACAAGGCCAACGCCGACGCCTTCAAGGTCGTGGACAACCTCAACACCGGTGAGCAGTACGGCTTCACGGTGAAGAAGGGCAACACCAAGCTGCTCGCGGCCGTCAACAAGGCGATCTCCGACGCCAAGGCCGACGGCACGTACAAGAAGATCTACGAGAAGTGGATCGGCCCGTACGACGCCGCCGCCGCCTCCCCCTCGGCGTCCTGACCCATGGCCGACACGGACACCCGGATCCAGCCGAAGAAGCAGGGACTGAGCCGCCGGCAGAAACGCGGCCTGTCGCGCGGCGCCCAGTACGTGGTCTTCGTCGCCGCCGTGATCGCCTTCGCGGTCTCGGCGGACTGGGGGCGGCTGAAGAACCAGTTCGCGCAGTGGACCATCGCGAAGCAGATGTTCCCGGACGTCATCACGCTGGCGCTGAAGAACACCGTCCTCTACACCCTGTCCGGCTTCGTCGTCGGCCTGGCCCTCGGCATGGTCGTCGCGCTGATGCGGCTGTCGTCCGTGGGGCCCTACCGCTGGCTCGCCGGGATCTACATCGAGATCTTCCGTGGCCTGCCCGCCCTGCTGATCTTCATCTTCATCGGGGTGGCGGTGCCGCTGGCCTTCCCGGGCACCGAGATCGTCGGCGGCACCTACGGCAAGGTCGCCCTCGCGCTCGGACTGGTGGCGGCCGCCTACATGGCCGAGACGATCCGCGCGGGCATCCAGGCCGTGCCCAAGGGGCAGCTGGAGGCGGCCCGTTCGCTGGGCTTCACGCCCGCCCGGGCGATGATCTCCATCATCATCCCGCAGGCGTTCCGGATCATCCTCCCGCCGCTCACCAACGAACTCGTGCTGCTCTTCAAGGACTCCTCGCTGGTGCTGTTCCTCGGCGTCACCCTGGAGGAGCGCGAACTGTCCAAGTACGGCCGCGACCTGGCCAGTACGACCGCCAACTCCACGCCGATCCTGGTCGCGGGCCTGTGCTACCTGCTGGTCACGATCCCGCTCGGCTTCGTCGTGCGCCGCATGGAGGCCAAGGCCGGGGAGGCCACCAAGTGAGTGGTACCGCAGAGATCCACGTACGCGGCCTGCACAAGTCGTTCGGCGACAACGAGGTGCTGCGCGGCATCGACCTGGAGATCGGCCAGGGCGAGGTCGTCTGTGTCATCGGCCCGTCCGGCTCCGGCAAGTCGACGCTGCTGCGCTGTGTGAACCTCCTGGAGGAACCCACGAAGGGCCAGGTCTTCGTCGGCGGCACCGAACTCACCGACCCGGACGTCGACATCGACGCCGTACGCCGCCGGATCGGCATGGTCTTCCAGCAGTTCAACCTCTTCCCGCACCTGACGGTCACCGAGAACCTCACCCTGCCGCAGCGCCGGGTGCTGGGACGCGGCAAGGCGGAGGCGGCGAAGGTGGCCGCCGGGAACCTGGAGCGGGTGGGGCTGTCGGAGAAGGCGGACGCCTACCCCGCCTCCCTCTCCGGCGGCCAGCAGCAGCGTGTCGCCATCGCCCGCGCACTGGCGATGGGCCCCGAGGTGATGCTGTTCGACGAGCCGACCTCCGCGCTCGACCCCGAACTGGTCGGCGACGTCCTCGCCGTGATGCGCAGGCTCGCGCACGAGGGCATGACGATGATGGTCGTCACCCACGAGATGTCCTTCGCGCGCGAGGTCGCCGACCGGGTGGTCTTCATGGACGGCGGGGTGATCGTCGAGGACGGCGCGCCCGGCCAGGTCATCGGCGCCCCGCGCCACGAACGCACCCGCCACTTCCTGTCCCGCCTCCTCGACCCGGCGATGGCGGAGGTGGAGGAGGAGACCTCGGACCAGGTGGGCGGTGCCGGGACCTGACGTCACTAAGGTGCGGTGCATGAGCGATCAGACGGTGCTGCACGTGAAGGGACGGGTCCTCGCCGGCCCGGACGACGTCCGCGACGAGCTGTGGGTCGTCGGCGGCCGGATCTCCTACGACCGCCCCACCGGCGCCCGCGACGTGCGGACCGTCGAGGGCTGGGCCCTGCCCGGCCTCGTCGACGCCCACTGCCACGTGGGTCTCGGCGCGCACGGGCCGGTGGGCGACGACGTGGCGGAGAAGCAGGCGCTGACCGACCGGGAGGCGGGCACCCTGCTCATCCGCGACGCGGGCTCCCCCTCCGACACCCGCTGGACCGACGCCCGCGAGGACCTCCCCAGGATCATCCGCGCGGGCCGGCACATCGCCCGCACCCGCCGCTACATCCGGGGCTACGCGCACGAGATCGAGCCGGACGACCTGGTCGCCTACGTCGCCCGGGAGGCTCGGCGCGGCGACGGCTGGGTGAAGCTGGTGGGCGACTGGATCGACCGCGACCTCGGCGACCTGTCGGCCTGCTGGCCCGCGGACGCCGCACGGGCGGCGATCGCCGAGGCGCACCGCCTCGGCGCCCGGGTCACCGCGCACTGCTTCGCCGAGGACTCCCTGCGCGACCTGGTCGAGGCCGGAATCGACTGCGTGGAACACGCGACCGGTCTGACGCAGGAGCTGATCCCCCTGTTCGCGGAGCGGGGCGTGGCCATCGTCCCGACCCTGGTCAACATCGCGACCTTCCCGAAGCTCGCCGAGGGCGGCGAGGCCCGCTACCCGCGCTGGTCGGCCCACATCCGGCGGCTCCACGAGCGCCGCTACGACACGGTCCGCGCCGCCCACGACGCCGGCATCCCCGTCTACGTCGGCACCGACGCGGGCGGCAGCCTGCCGCACGGCCTGGTCGCGGCCGAGGTCGCGGAACTGGTCACGGCGGGCATCCCGGCCACGCAGGCGCTGTCGGCGACGACCTGGGGCGCCCGCGCCTGGCTCGGCCGCCCCGGCCTGGACGAGGGTGCGCCGGCGGACCTGGTGGTCTACGAGAGCGACCCGCGCGCGGACGTGCGGGTGCTCGCGGCACCGCGCCGGGTGGTGCTCGCCGGGAACGTGGTGAGCTGAGCGCCCCGGGACGCGCGGGCGTACGGGGAACGGGTGTGCCGAGGGGATCGAGGGTGTGCGCGGGAAACTCACGGCGGAGTGAACTCCCGTCAGGGCGCTGATGGTTGACCACCGGTGCGTGATTCGTGCCGGGTGGCGGGGGAGCGGTGGCACTCACCCGGCGCCGCAGGAGCTGACCCGGCCGGTACGGCGGGCACGCGTCTCATCCCGGCCCCGGGGTGGCGCGACGCGCTGACGCGGGTCGACTCTCCGACTCCGGCACACACCCGCTCGCGGTGGTCACCGGGCGAGCGCGTCGGCCGGCGTCGACGGCGGCGGGGAGATCCGCCTCCCGGACGGCACCCGGGAGACGCTGCCCGGGTTCAGTGCTGCGCCAGCGTCACGGCCCGGTCCAGCGCCTGGAGGAAGGAGTTGACGGTGGCCCGGTCCCGTACCGCCAGCCGCAGCCAGTCCTCGCCCAGGCCCGGGAAGGTGTCCCCGCGTCGCACTGCGAAGCCGAGATCCCGCAGATGACGGCGCACGGCGACGGCGCCGGGGAGGGCCACCAGGACGAAGGGCCCCTCTGCGGCCTCCACGACCCGCAGCCCGTCCGGGGCGAACTCGGCGAGTCCCGCGACGAGATGGGCCCGGTCCGCAGCCACCCGGTGGGCCGCGTGCGCGGCCTCCGCCAGCGCCCGCGGGCCCATGCACGCCTCGGCCGCCGCGAGCGCCGGCGTGGACACCGGCCACAACGGCTGCGCCCGCTCCAGTACGGCGACGGTCTCCGGGTCCGCCAGGACGTACCCGATCCGCAGCCCGGCCAGCCCCCAGGTCTTCGTCAGACTGCGCAGGACCACCAGCCCGGGCACGTCCGTCCGTCCGGCCAGCGCCTCCCGCTCGCCCGGCACCGCGTCCAGGAACGCCTCGTCGACCACCAACGTCCGCCCGGGGCGGGCGAGTCGCGCGACGACGGCGGCCGGGTGCAGGACCGACGTCGGGTTCGTGGGGTTGCCGAGCACGACCAGGTCGGCGTCCTCGGGGACGGCCGCCGGGTCGAGGCGGAAGCCGTCCCGCTCCCGCAGCAGCACCCGGCCCACGGTGTGCCCGGCGTCCCGCAGCGCCGCCTCCGGCTCGGTGAACTGCGGGTGCACGACCACCGGCCGGCGTACCTTCAGCGCCCGGGCGAGCAGCACGAAAGCCTCCGCCGCGCCGGCCGTCAGCAGGACCCGCTCCACCGGCAGCCCGTGCCGCGCCGCCACCGCGGCCCGCGCGGCCCGTCCGTCCGGGTAGGCGGCCAGCCCGGTCAGCGAGGCCGCGATCCGCGCGCGCAGCCACTCGGGGGGCGTGTCCGCGCGGACGTTGACGGCGAGGTCGACCAGCGCCGACCCGTCGTCGCGGACCTCCGCGTCCCCGTGGTGCCGCAGGTCGTGACCGTCCATGGCGGTGTCCTCAGTGCGCATGGGAGTGGGCGTGGCCGTGACCGTGGTGATGGCCGTGGCCGTCGTCGTCGGGGTGGAAGTGCGGCTGCTGCGCCAGGCCCACCTTGTCCTCGAAGCCGGGCAGCGCGATGCGGTACACGCAGGAGTCGCAGTTCATCCGCACATCGCCCCGCACGGCCTCCTCGTACCGTTCCATCACCAGGTCCAGCAGCTCCGGCTCCGGACCGATCACGTCCGCGGACCGCACCTCGACGTCCGGGTGCGCGGCCGCCCAGTCCTCGGTCTGCCGCCGGACCCGCTCCGGCAGGATGCCCGTGAACAGGAAGTAGGGCAGGACCACGATCCGGCGCGCGCCCAGCTTCAGGCACCGGTCCAGGCCGCCGGGCACGTCCGGCGCGGCCAGCGACACGAACGCCGTCTCCACTCCCGCGTACCCGCGTCCCTCCCACAGCAGGCGGGCCGCCTTGTGCACCTCGGCGTTGGCGTCCGGGTCGGTCGAACCGCGCCCGACCAGCAGCACCGTCACGTCGGACCGGTGGGCGGGGGTCCGGTCGCCGCCGCCCAGCGCCTCGTCCAGCCGCCGCTCCAGGACCGACAGCAGCGAGGGGTGCGGGCCCAGCGGACGGCCGTACGCGTAGGAGATCCCGGGGTGGCGCTCCCGCTCACGGGACAGCGCGGCCGGGATGTCGCCCTTGGCGTGCCCGGCCGACACCAGCATCAGCGGCACGGCCGCGAAACGCCGTACGCCCCGCTCCACCAGTTCGGCGACGGCCTCGCCGAGCGGCGGCGGGGACAGCTCGATGAAGCCGCCCGCGACGGGCAGTTCGGGGTGGCGGTCGGCCAACTCCCGTACGAAGGCGCGGAACGCCTCGGCCCCGGCGTCGTCCCGGGTGCCGTGGCCGGCGATGAGCAGGGCGGGCGGCGGGGTGGTCACGATGTCTCCTCGGAGGTCTGCGATCGCCTCGCGGGCGAAGCGGGGTGGTACAGCAGGGCGTTGAGCGCGGCGGCGGCGACCGCCGAACCGCCCTTCTCGGACACGTTGCTCACGGCGGGCAGTCCGCTGGCCCGCAACGCGGCCTTGGACTCGGTGGCGCCGACGAAACCGACGGGCAGGCCGATGACGAGTGCGGGGGAGGTGTCCAGGGTGAGCAGCTCCTCCAGTGCGGTGGGGGCGCAGCCGATCACCCACAGGGCGCCCGGACCGACCTCCTCGTACGCGAGGCGGACCGCGTGGGCCGAACGGGTCAGCCCGGGGCCCGACGTGGCGTCCCTCAGCCGGCAGACGGTCTCGCGGCGGGTGATGCCGGCGGCGACCATCTCCACGTCCACGACGACGGGCGCCCCCTCGTGCAGCGCCCGGTGCGCCTTCTCCAGCACCCCTTCGTCGGTGACCAGGTCGGCCGCGTAGCCGAGGTCGGCCGCGGAGTGCACGACCCGCTCCACGACGGCCCGGGTCAGCGGCGGGAGGTGCGAGGTGTCCAGGCGTGCGCGCAACCGCCGGAACGACTCCTGCTCGATGGGGTGGACCACACGGTTCACTGGGCGCCCTCCTGCGATTCCTGCCAGCGGTAGCCGCGCGGGGTCACCATGCGCCCCGCGATGTCCCGGGTCGCCGTGTTGCCCACGGTCACGACCGTCATCATGTCGACCGTCGCCGGGTCGAGGCCGGCCAGGGTGGTCAGCCGGGCCGACTCGTCCGGCCGCGACGCGTTGCGTACGACGCCGACCGGCGTGGCGGGCTCCCGGTGCTCCGCGAGGATCGCGAGGGCCTTCGGCAGCTGCCAGTCCCGGCCCCGGCTGCGCGGGTTGTAGAACGTCACCACGATGTCCGCCTCGGCCGCGGCCCGCACCCGCCGCTCGATGACCTCCCACGGCGTGTGCAGGTCGGACAGGCTGATCGACACGTGGTCGTGGCCCAGTGGCGCGCCGAGGAGCGCGGCGGCCGCGAGCGCGGCGGTGACCCCGGGCACGCCGATCACGTCGATGTCGTCGGACGCCTCGGCGAGCGCGGGGGAGGCCATGGCGTACACGCCCGCGTCCCCGCTGCCGATCAGCGCGACGGCCTGCCCCTTGCGGGCCTCGGCCACGGCCGTCCGGGCCCGCTCCTCCTCGGCGCCGAGCCCGGACTCCAGGACGCGGGTGCCGGGCCGCAGCAGGTCACGGATCTGGTCGACGTACTGGTCGAGGCCCACGAGCACCGAGGCGCGCCGCAGTTCCGCCTTCGCGCGGGGCGTCAGCAGGTCGCGGGCGCCCGGTCCGAGGCCGACCACCGCGAGCCGGCCGCGCACGGGCAGCCGTACGACCGCGCAGGTAGCCATCGCCGGAGTCGCGGCCGACTTCCGCTTGGGCACGAGGAGTTCACCGCCCCCCACCAGCGCGGCGGCCTCCGCGACGGACGGCGTGCCGACGGCGGCCAGCGGCGCGGCGGAGGGGTTGGGCACCTCGACCGCGGACAGCCGCTCGGCGGAGTGGGTGACGAGCGGCACGCCGAGGTGCGCGGCGGCGGCCACGATGCCGGGCTCCTCCGCCTTGGCGTCGACGGTGGCGAGCTCGGCCACGCTGCGGGCGGACAGTCCCGCCTCCCGCAACGCGCCCTCGATCAGCGCGAGCACCTCGCCGGCCGGGGCCCCCTTCGACGCGCCGACACCCACGACGAGTGTGGGCGGCCGGAGCACGACCTCGTGGGCGGCGGGCTCCACGAGCCGGTCCGTGACACGGATCGCGTACGTGCCCGTGCCCGCGTCCGTGACCCGCAGCGGCGGCAGCGGCCACGCCGACTCCGCCCTCAGCGCCACCGGTTCGCCGTCGAGCATGGCCCGGGACACCCCGGCGACATCGCCCTCGACCGGAAGGCCCAGCGTGTCCAGGCCCGGCACCCCCACGGCGTCCGTCGCCGTCGTCACCACGGGCTCCGCCCCCAGCAACTCACCGACCTCGCACGCGAGTTCGTTGGCGCCGCCCGCGTGGCCGCCCAACAGCGACACGGCGAACCGGCCGCCCTCGTCGACGCACACCACACCCGGGTCGGACGCCTTGTCGCCCAGCAGGGGCGCCACCAGCCGTACGACGGCGCCGGTGGCCAGGAAGCACACGAGCTGCTCACACTCGGCGAACGCCCGCCGTACGGCGTCCGCGACGGGGCCGTCGTACACCCGGGTCCGGGCCGGCCACGCCGTGGCCAGCCGGTCCCGGGCAGCCGCCCCCGCCGCGGTGGCGGAAATGAGGCCGATCACTGAGCGACTCCTTCGCTGTCGGTGCCCGCGCGGGGTCTGACGCCCCACAGCAGGAAAACGGGATTGGTCGCCGCGAGCCGGGTCACGTCACCCGGCAGCGGCGCGAGCCGGGACGACTGCAACAGCACCCCGTCGCAGGCGAGTCCGGCGTGGGTGAGCGCCTCGCGCACGGCCGGAACCCGGTCGAGCGCGGCGAGCGCGACCACGACGCTCCGGCGCGCCCGCCGCGCGCAGGCCGTGACGATCGCGGGCAGTTCACGTCCCCCGCCGCCGACGAACACGGCGTCGGGATCGTCGAGGTCGGACAGCACCGTGGGCGCCGCCCCGTGCACGGCCCGCACGTCCACCCCGTGCGCCGCCGCGTTGGCCCGGATCCGCTCGACGCCGTCCCGGGTCTTCTCGACGGCGGTGACGGCGGCCCCGAGCCGCGCGCACTCCACGGCCACCGAGCCCGAGCCGGCCCCGACATCCCAGACCAGGTCACCCGCGCGGGGGCCGAGCCGGGCCAGCGCCAGCGCCCGCACCTCGAACTTGGTGATCATCGAGTCGCGGTGGGTGAACTCGGCCTCGTCCAGGGCCCATCGGGTGGGCCCGGGCGGCGGACCGGCGACCGTGCGGACCCCGCCGAGGGCCCGCGTCTCGTCCAGGCAGAGCACCACGTTCACGTCCGTGCCCCAGTCGCGGGCGGCCGCGGCGGCCGGCGACACCCGCTCCACCCGCTCGCGCGCGGGGTCGCCCAGCGCGCGGGCGACGACCAGGACCCGTTCGCCGGACGACCGGGCGAGCGCGGCGCCGAGTTCGGCGGGCCCCGCTCCCGGACCCGTCAGGACGGCGACCTTCGGCCGGGCCCGGCACACGTTGACGGCCGTCCGCAGGTCCCGCCCGTGCGCGCTGACCACCATGGCGTCGTCCCAGGGCAGGCCGATCCGCGCGAAGGCGGCGGCGACGGAGGACACCCCGGGCCGTACGTCCAGCCGGTCCGCCCCGAACCGCTCGGCCAGCACCCGCACGATCCCGAAGAACCCGGGGTCCCCGGAGGCCAGCACGACGACCGGCTCCCGCTTGTCGAGATACCGCTCGATGACGTCCAGCGCCGGGGCGAGCGCACCGAGGACGACACGCTCCGCCCCCTCCGGCACGACGGCGGCCGCCAGATGCCGCCGGCCGCCCACGACGAGCCGGGCCCCGGCCGGCACCTCCTGCGCGACCGGTGCCCCCGCCCCGGTACCGGTGCCGATGACCGTGATCACGTGTTCGCACCCCGCGCCGCGCGCAGGGCCCTGCGGGCCTCCGGGTCGGCCTTGCGGTACCCGTGGAAGTGGCCGGGGTGGTAGAGGTGCGACCGTGTGCCGTGCGCCCCGAGGGCGGGGCCGACCAGGAAGAGGGTGTGCTTCCAGAGCTTGTGCTCCTTGACCGTCTCCTCCAGCGTGCCGATCGTGCACCGCACGAGCAGTTCCTCCGGCCAGGTCGCCTGGTAGGCGACGACGACCGGCGTGTCCGTCGGGTAGCCGCCCTCCAGCAGCTCCCGCACCAGCTGCCCGCTGCGGGCGGCCGACAGGAACACCGCCATCGTCGTGCCGTGCTTGGCGAACTCGCGGACCTCCTCGCCGGGCGGCATCGGCGTCTTGCCGCCGCCGAGCCGGGTGAGGACCACGGACTGCGCCACCTCCGGGATGGTCAGCTCACGCCGCGCGAGGGCGGCGACGGCGGAGAACGCGGAGACCCCGGGCACCACCTCGGTCTCGATGCCGAGCTCCGCGCACCGGTCGAGCTGCTCCTGCGTACCGCCCCACAGCGCGGGGTCGCCGGAGTGGATCCGGGCCACCCGCGACCCCTCCTCCCGGGCGCGCCGGTACACGGCGACGACGTCCTCCAGCGACATGGTCGCCGAGTCGAGGATCTCGGCGCCCTCGCGCGCGTGGTCGAGGACCTCCGCCTGGACCAGGCTGGCGGCCCAGATCACGATGTCGGCCTCGGCGATGGCACGCGCGGCACGGAACGTCAGCAGGTCGGCGGCGCCGGGGCCGGCACCGACGAAGGTCACCTTGCCGGTGGGGGCATCGGCCATGGGAAAGGTCCTCTCTAGCAGCGGTCTTACGGGGTTCCGCGGGGAGCCGCGGTGATCCGCGGGGGCGGTGCGAGGTGTCACGGGTGGTGCGGAAGCGGGCGCCGGATGTGCGTGAACGGGGTCCGATCGGATAGCAAGGGCGTATGGCGGTCCTCGTCGCGCTCGGCGCGTTCCTGATGACGCTGGCCGGCGGCTGGACGGCACAGCGGGTGACCGACCGCCGTCACCTCGTCCTGGGCCTGGCCGGCGGTCTGATGCTGGGCGTGGTCGGCCTGGACCTGCTGCCGGAGGCGCTGCACGCGGCCGGCACCGAGGTCTTCGGCGTGCCGGCGGCCCTGCTGCTGTTCGTCGGCGGCTTCCTGCTGGCCCATCTGGTGGAACGTCTGCTGGCCGTACGGCAGGTCGCGCACGGCGCCGAGGAGGCCGGCCGCGCCACCGGGCCGGCCGGCCGGTCCGCCGACGGCAGGGTGCCGGAGGTGGGTCTCACGGCGGCGGCCGCGATGGTCGGCCACAGCGCCATGGACGGCGTGGCGATCGGCGCCGCGTTCCAGGTCGGCGGCGGCATGGGCACGGCGGTGGCGCTGGCCGTCGTCGCCCACGACTTCGCCGACGGCTTCAACACGTACACGATCACGAGCCTGTACGGCAACGCCCGCCGCAAGGCCCTCGCCATGCTGGTCGCCGACGCGGTGGCCCCCGTGGTGGGCGCCGCCTCCACCCTGTTCCTGACCATCCCGGAACAACTGCTCGGCGGCTATCTCGGCCTGTTCGGCGGCGCGCTGCTCTATCTGGCCGCCGCCGAGATCCTGCCCGAGGCCCACCACGACCACCCGGCCCGCTCCACCCTGCTGTGCACGGTCGCGGGTGTCGGCTTCATCTGGCTGGTGGTGGGCCTGGCCGGATGAGCGGCGGCCGGTCACAGCTTGCCGCCGCGTCCGCCGCCGCGCCGGGCGGGCGCGATGAGCGTCGAGAGGTACGGCAGGCCGGTCCCGTCGAGGTCGGCGGCCGGCCGGATGGACTCCTCCGGCAGCCCGAGCGCCGACCCCCACACGGCGTCGTCGATCCGCCCGGTCTCCCGCAGCGCCTCGGCCACCTCCCGCGCCTGCCGCCCGAACTTGTAGGCGACGACGGTCCCGGGCCCGCTCAGCGCGTCCTTCAGCACCGCCGAACCCGCCGTCACCGGCACCAGTGTGAGCGGCTCGGTGCCCTCGGTGAGGACGGCTCCCGAGCGGGCCGCGAGATCCTGCATGGCGGTGATCCCGGGCACCGTCTCCACGACGGTCCCCGGCACCAGGGCGGAGACGGTCTGCGCGAGATACGTGAAGGTCGAGTAGACGTTGGGGTCGCCGATCGTCGCGAAGGCGACGGACCCGCGCTCCCCGAGCAGTCGCGCGACCTGCCGGCCGCCGGCGTCCCACGCGGCCTCCCGGCGCGCCCGGTCGCTGCGCTCGTTGAGCGCGAACACGATCCGGACGATCTTCTCCGCGGGCACGTAGTGCAGCACGGTCGCCTCGGCCCGTCCGGGCTCCCCGCCGTCCGTCCCGTCGGCCGCGGCCATCACGGGGACGACGACCACCTCGGCGGCGCGCAGGGCGTTGACGCCCTTGACGGTCACCAGCTCGGGGTCACCGGGCCCGACCCCGACTCCGATCAGTGTGCTGCTCATGTCGTCAGGCACCTCTCCACGAACCGACGGGCGACACCGGGCTCACCGGCCCAGTGCGTGTGCAGATAACTCGCGTGCACACCGTTTTGTACGAAGCCTTCGACGCGGCGGTGCGGCCCGCGCACCCCCCATGCGGGAGCCGGTCCGGCGCCGGGCTCCATGACCGTGCGGTGGAACTCGTGTCCGCGCATCCGCGTCCCGGCGACGGCGAGCACACTGTCGCTCACGGCGACCGCGTCCCGGTACCCGAGCGTGAGCCGCCCGCTCATCCGCGCGTCGGCGTCGAGCACCCCGCACATGGGCTGCCCGTCCAGCTCCCGGCACAGGTACAGCAGCCCGGCACACTCGGCGGCGACCGGAGCACCGGCCTGCACGAGCGCGGTGACCGCCTTCCGCAGCGGCTCGTTGGCCGACAGTTCGGCCGCGTACACCTCCGGAAACCCGCCACCGACGACCAACCCGGCCGTCCCGTCGGGCAGTCGCTCGTCGCGGAGCGGATCGAACGTGACGACCTCGGCCCCGGCGGCGGCGAGCAGCTCGGTGTGCTCGGCGTAGGAGAAGCTGAAGGCGGCCCCACCGGCGACGGCGACCACCTTCGGCCCGTCCGGCGTCTGAGGACGAGTCGGCGCAGCCACTCCCAGCCCGTCCGGCGTTTGAGGACGAGGCCCTTCGGGCCGAAGCGGGGGTCTGGGGGCGGCAGCCCCCAGAGACGGGACGGGAAGGGGCGGCGGGGGCGAGACACCCAGCACCTCAGCCGCATCCCAAGCCGCACAGGCCAACGCCCCCGCACTCGCCGCCAGCGCGGCCAGCGCATCGAGATCACACCCGGCGGAGACCTGCGCGGCCATCGCCGCGACCGCCTCCACCGCCGCCGCCCGCCGCTCGGCGACCGGCACCAGCCCCAGATGCCGCGACGGCACATCGGCCTGCGGAACCCGCCGCAGCACACCGAGCACCGGCGCCCCCGCCGAATCGAGCGCCTCCCGCAGCAACTCCTCGTGCCGGTCGGAGGCGACCTTGTTGAGGATCACACCCCCGATCCGCACCTCCGGGTCCCAGGACGCGAACCCGTGGACGAGGGCGGCGACCGACCGGGACTGCGAGGACGCGTCCACGACGAGCACCACCGGCGCCCGCAGCAACTTCGCCACCTGCGCGGTGGACGCCAGTTCGGCCTCGCCCGCGGCCCCGTCGTACAGCCCCATGACGCCCTCGACCACGGCGAGGTCGCACCCGCGGGCCCCGTGCGCGAACAGCGGCGCGATCAGCTCCGGCCCGCACAGGTACGCGTCGAGGTTGCGCCCCACCCGTCCGGCGGCGAGCGCGTGGTAGCCGGGGTCGATGTAGTCGGGCCCGACCTTGTGCGGGGACACCGTGCGTCCCCGCGCGGTGAACGCCGCCATCAGCCCGGTGGCGACGGTGGTCTTGCCGCTGCCCGAGGAGGGCGCGGCGACGACCAGCCGGGGCACGGAGCAGGAGGTCACCACTCGATGCCTCTCTGGCCCTTCTGGCCGGTGTCCATGGGGTGCTTGACCTTGGACATGTCGGTCACCAGGTCGGCGGCGTCGAGGAGCCTGCCGGGCGCGTTCCGCCCGGTGATCACGACGTGCTGGGTGCCGGGCCGGTCGCGCAGCACCGCGACGACCTCGTCGGTGTCGATCCAGCCCCAGTGCATCGGGTACGCGAACTCGTCCAGCACGTAGAGCCGGTACGTCTCGGCGGCCAGGTCCCGCTTGACCTGCTCCCAGCCCTCGCGGGCCTTGTCCTCGTTGTCCAGCTGCGCGTCGCGCTGCACCCACGACCAGCCCTCGCCCATCTTGTGCCAGGTGACCGAGCCGCCCTCGCCGGAGTCGCCGAGCACGCGCAGCGCCCGCTCCTCGCCCACCTTCCACTTGGCCGACTTGACGAACTGGAACACCCCGATCGGCCAGCCCTGGTTCCAGGCCCGCAGCGCGAGCCCGAAGGCGGCGGTCGACTTCCCCTTGCCGACCCCGGTGTGCACGACGACCAGCGGACGGTTCCGCCGCTGACGGGTCGTCAGTCCGTCGTCCGGCACCACACTCGGCTGTCCCTGCGGCATCACGCGGCCCTCCTGTCGCCCTGAACATCCCTGACCAGCCCGGCGATCGAGTCCGCCCGCAGCTCCTGAAGCGTCACCGCCGTACCGCCCAGCCCGTCCGCGAGCCGCCCGGCCAGTCCCAGCCGCACCGGCCCCGACTCGCAGTCGACGACCACGGACGCCACCCCCTCCGCCGCGAACAGCCGCGCCGCCCGTCCGGCCAGTGCGACCGGCTCGGGGCCGCCGGTGGCCCGGCCGTCGGTCACCACCACGACCAGTGCCCGCCGCGCGGGGTCGCGCAGGCGTTCCACGCGCAGCACGTCGTGTGCCTTGAGCAGCCCCGCCGCCAGTGGCGTCCGGCCGCCGGTCGGCAGGGACTCGAGCCGGGCCGCCGCCGCGTCGACCGACGAGGTCGGCGGCAGCGCGAGGTCGGCGGCCGACCCCCGGAAGGTCACCAGCCCCACCTTGTCCCGCCGCTGGTAGGCGTCCAGGAGCAGCGACACGACGGCGCCCTTCACGGCGCTCATCCGCTGCCGGGCCGCCATGGACCCGGAGGCGTCCACGACGAACAGCACGAGGTTGCCCTCGCGCCCCTCCCGGGTGGCCTGCCGCAGATCGTCCCGGCGCACGACGAGCCCCGGCCCGGAGCGCCCCCTGGCCCGCTGGTGCGGTGCCGCGGCCCGCACGGTGGCCGCGAGGTGCAGTGTGGTGAGGGCGCCCCGGGGCCGGCGCGCCCCGGTGGTCCGCCCGTGCTCGGTCCGCGCCCGTGACCGCCGTCCGGCGGCGCCCTCGCCGAGACCGGGCACGCTCAGCACCCTGGTGCGGAACGGCTCCGCGGCGCGCACCGGCCGCTGGTCGCCGGAGCCGGCGCCGGAGGTCTGCGGTTCCCCCTCCTCACCGGCCTCGGGACGCGCGCCCGTGTCACCGTCCGCGGGACCCTCGGGACCGCCGGAGTCCGGTGCGGGCGGCTGGCCGCCGCCTCCGCCACCTCCGTCGGGGTCCGGGTCGTCCTCGGGCTCGCCGTACTGCTCCAGCGTCTCGTCGAGCTTGTCCTCGTCCAGGCCCGGCGCGTCGAAGGGGTTGCGCCGCCGCCGGTGCGGCAGCGCCAGCAGCGCGGCCTGCCGTACGTCCTCGGCGAGCACGTCGGTGCGCCCCGCCCAGGCGGCCAGCGCTGTCGCGGTCCGGGCCATCACGATGTCGGCGCGCATGCCGTCCACCTCGAACGCGGCGCAGGTCGCCGCGATCTGCCGCAGCGCCCCGTCGCCCAGACGCACCGAGGGCAGCAACTCCCGCGCGGCGACGATCCGTCGGCGCAGGTCCGCCTCCTCGCCGGCCCAACGCGCCGCGAACGCGGCGGGGTCGTCGTCGTGGGCGAGCCGCCGCCGTACGACCTCCACCCGCTGGTCGGGCTCGCGGGAGGCGGCGACCTCGACGGTCAGCCCGAACCGGTCGAGCAACTGCGGGCGCAGCTCGCCCTCTTCGGGGTTCATGGTGCCCACCAGCAGGAAGCGGGCGGCGTGCCGGACGGAGACGCCCTCGCGTTCCACGTACGACGCGCCCATCGCGGCCGCGTCGAGCAGCAGGTCGACCAGGTGGTCGTGGAGCAGGTTGACCTCGTCGACGTACAGGATGCCGCGGTGCGCGGCGGCCAGCAGGCCGGGCTCGAAGGCCTTCACGCCCTCGGTGAGCGCCCGCTCGATGTCGAGGGCGCCGACCAGCCGGTCCTCGGAGGCGCCGACGGGCAGCTCCACCATGCGGGCGGGCCGCGACTCGAAGGCTCCGGGCTCGTGCGGGCCGTCCGGGCAGGCCGGGTCGGGGGCGGCGGGGTCGCAGGAGAACCGGCAGCCGGAGACGACGTCCACCTTCGGCAGCAGGGCCGAAAGAGCGCGTACCGCCGTGGACTTGGCGGTGCCCTTCTCGCCGCGCACCAGCACACCGCCGACGGCGGGGGAGACGGCGTTCAGCAGCAGTGCGAGCCGCAGGTCGTCCTGACCGACGACGGCCGTGAACGGAAAGGGGGTGGTCACTTCTCGTCGCCCTCCAGATCGCCTTCCAGCTCCAGGTATGTCGCCCGCAGCCGTTCCAGTGTGTCCGCGTCCGGTTCCGCCCACAGCCCGCGGTCGGCGGCCTCCAGGAGACGCTCGGTGATGCCGCGCAGGGCCCACGGGTTGGACTTCTTCATGAAGTCCTGGTTCTCCGCGTCGAAGACGTACTCCGCGCTGAGCTTCTCGTACATCCAGTCGTCCACGACCCCGGCGGTGGCGTCGTAGCCGAAGAGGTAGTCGACGGTCGCCGCCATCTCGAAGGCGCCCTTGTAGCCGTGCCGCCGCATCGCCGCCATCCAGCGCGGGTTGACGACGCGGGCGCGGAAGACGCGGTGGGTCTCCTCGCCGAGCGTGCGGGTCCTGACCTGGTCGGGGGTCGCCGAGTCACCCACGTACGCCTCCGGGCTCGCGCCCGTCAGGTGGCGGACCATGGCGACCATGCCGCCGTGGTACTGGAAGTAGTCGTCGGCGTCCACGAGGTCGTGCTCGCGGGTGTCGACGTTCTTCGCGGCGACGGCGATGCGCCGGAACGCGGTCTCCATGTCGCCGCGCGCCGCCCGCCCGTCGAGCCCGCGCCCGTAGGCGTAGCCGCCCCACACCGCGTACACCTCGGCGAGGTCGGCGTCGGAGCGCCAGTTGCGGGCGTCGATCAGCGGCAGCAGACCCGCGCCGTACGCGCCCGGCTTGGAGCCGAACACCCGGGCCGTCGCGCGCCGCCGGTCGCCGTGCTCGGCGGTGTCCGCGTCGGCGTGCGCCTTCACGTAGTTCTGGTCGGCGGACTCCTCCAGCTCGGCCACCGCCCGTACCGCGTCGTCGATCAGGCCGACGACGTGCGGGAACGCGTCCCGGAAGAACCCGGAGATGCGGACCGTGACGTCGATGCGCGGCCGGCCGAGCTCCGTCGGGGGCACGATCTCGAAACCGGTCACCCGGCGCGAGGCGTCGTCCCACACCGGGCGGCAGCCCAGCAGCGCCAGGATCTCGGCGATGTCGTCGCCCTGGGTGCGCATCGCGGAGGTGCCCCACACCGTCAGGCCGACGGACTTCGGGTACGCGCCGGTGTCCTGGAGGTAGCGCTGCACGAGCGAGTCGGCGAGCGACTGCCCGACCTCCCAGCTCAGCCTGGACGGGATCGCCTTGGGGTCGACCGAGTAGAAGTTGCGGCCGGTCGGCAGGACGTTGACGAGTCCGCGGGTGGGCGAGCCGGAGGGGCCGGCCGGGACGTAACCGCCGTCCAGGGCCTTCAGGATGTGGTCGATCTCGTCGGTGGTGCGGGCGAGCCGGGGCACGACCTCGCGGCACGCGAACTCCAGCACCGCGACGGCGTCCGGGAGTTCGGCGCCGACGACCTGACGCACCAGAGCGGGAACGGCCGCCGGGTCCCAGCCCCGCTCCTCCATGCCCTCCGCGAACCGCCGGCACAGCTGCTCCAGCAGGTCGACGGCGTCGGCCCCGGTCCTGGCCGGCCCGTCGACGAGTTCCGTCAGCTCCACCGGTACCTTCACCGGCGCGCCGGGCTCGGCGAGCAACTCCTTCTCGACCAGCCCGAAGTGCTCGGCCAGACAGGCCCGCAGACCGGGCAGCGCGTTCGCCGTGCCGCCCCACACCTGGGAGGCGCGCAGCACGGCCAGCACGAGGTTGACGCGCGGCTCGGCCTCCGGGCCGCCGCCCAGGATGTGCAGGCCGTCCCTGATCTGGACGTCCTTGATCTCGCAGAGGTAGCCGTCGATGTGCATGACGAACTCGTCGAACGCGTCCTCGTCCGGCTGGTCGTCGACGTGCAGGTCGTGGTGCAGCTCGGCGGCCTTGACCAGCGTCCAGATCTGGGCGCGCACCGCCGGCGCCTTCGTCGGGTCCAGGTCGGACACCAGCGCGTACTCGTCGAGGAGTTGCTCCAGCTTCGCGAGGTCGCCGTAGGTGTCCGCGCGGGCCATCGGCGGCACGAGGTGGTCGACGACGGTGGCGTGCCCGCGGCGCTTGGCCTGGGTGCCCTCGCCCGGGTCGTTGACGATGAACGGGTAGATCAGCGGGAGTTCGCCGAGCACGGCGTCCGGGGCGCAGCCGCCGCTGAGGCCGAGTCCCTTGCCCGGCAGCCACTCCATCGTGCCGTGCTTGCCCATGTGTACGACCGCGTCGGCGCCGAAGCTGTTCTCCAGCCAGCGGTAGGCAGCCATGTAGTGGTGCGAGGGCGGCATGTCGGGGTCGTGGTAGATCGCGATCGGGTTCTCCCCGAAGCCGCGCGGCGGCTGGATCATCACCACGACGTTCCCGAACCGCAGGGAGGCCAGCACGATGTCGTCGCCGTCGACGTACAGGGAGCCCGGCGGCTCGCCCCACGCCTCCAGCATGCCGTCGCGCAGCACCGGGTCGAGCGTGTCGAACCAGGTCCGGTAGTCGGCCAGCGGCACACGCGCGGGCGCGGCGGCGAGCTGCTCCTCGGTGAGCCACTCGACGTCGTGGCCACCGGCATGGATGAGCCGGTGGATCAACTCGTCGCCGTTGTCCGGGTGCCCCTCGACGGCGTATCCGGCGTCCCGCAGCGCGTCCAGCACCCGCACCGCCGAGGCGGGCGTGTCCAGGCCGACCGCGTTGCCGACGCGGGAGTGCTTCGTCGGGTAGGCGGTGAAGACGAGCGCGAGCTTCTTCTCCGCGTTCGGCTTGTGCCTCAACCGGGCGTGCCGTACGGCGATCCCGGCGACCCGCGCGGCCCGCTCGGGGTCGGCGACGTACACCGGCACCTCGTCCGGGCCCTGCTCCTTGAACGAGAACGGCACCGTGATGAGCCGCCCGTCGAACTCCGGGATCGCGACCTGCATCGCCGCGTCCATGGGGGACAGGGCCGCGTCGGAGTTCTGCCAGGCACTCCTGGACGAGGTGAGGCACAGGCCCTGCAGGACGGGGATGTCGAGGTCGGCGAGCGCCCCGACGTCCCACGCCTCCTCGTCGCCGCCGGCCGAGGCCTGCGAGGCGTGCGTGCCGCCGGCGGCGAGGACGGTGGCGACCAGGGCGTCGGCCCGCCCGAGGATCTCGTACAGCCCCGGGTCCGCCCCGCGCAGCGAACCGCAGTACACGGCCAGGGCGTTGGCGCCCCGCGCCTCGATCGCCTCGCACAGCGTGTCCACGAAGCCGGTGTTGCCGCTGAGGTGGTGGGCCCGGTAGAAGAGCACGCCGACGGTGGGGCGGCCCTCGGCGTACGCCCGCTGCCCGTGCACCCCGAACGCGGCCATCCTGCGCGGCTCTTCGAACCCCTCGCCGGTCAGCAGCACGGTGTCGGACAGGAAGCGGGCGAGTTCCGTCAGGTTCTCCGGCCCGCCCTCGACGAGGTAGCGCAGCGCCTCCGCCACGACACCGGCCGGCACGGACGACTCGGCCATCAGCTCGGCGTCGGGCACGTTCTCCCCGCCGAGCAGCACGGTCGGCACACCGGAGGCCCTGAGCGCGGCGAGCCCGTCCTCCCAGGCCCGTCTGCCGCCGAGCAGCCGTACGACGGCGATGTCCGCGCCCGCGACCAGCGCGGGCAGCTCCTCCGCGACGTCGACCCGGGTGGGGTTGCCGATCCGGTACGGCGCGCCGGAGGCACGCGCCGCCAGCAGGTCCGTGTCGGCGGTCGACAACAACAACACTGTGCTCATGCGGGTGCTCCCGGTGGGATGAAGGGCAGTCCTTGCGGCGCGCCGGACTCGATGAGCCGCCACAGCGCGTCGGTGTCAGCGTGCTGTTCGATCAGGTCGCCGAGCCGGTCGAGCTGTTCCTCGCGCAGCGCGGCGAACGAGGTGCCGGCGGCCGGTACGAACCGGCGGCCCGCGGCGGCCGCCACCTCGCGCAGGAAGGCGCGCCGGAAACCGTCCGACTCCAGGGAGCCGTGCCAGTGGGTGCCCCAGGTCTGACCGACCCGGCAGCCGTCGAGGAACGGCTCCCCGCCCGTGACCTCGGCGATCCCGTGGTGGATCTCGTACCCCTCGACATGCTCGCCGAGGGCCTCGCCCGCGGGCCGGGTGAGGGTCTTCTCGCGGGCGAACCGCACGCGTACGGGCAGCAGTCCGAGCCCGGGCACGTGCCCCTGCCGGCTCTCCACCTCGTCCTCGATGTGCTCGCCGAGGATCTGGAAGCCGCCGCAGACGCCGAGCACGGGCCGGCCCTCGGCGGCCCGCCGGGCGATCGCCCCGGCCAGCCCCCGCTCCCGCAGCCACTCCAGCGCCCGCACGGTGCCCCGGGTGCCGGGGACGACGACGAGGTCGGCGTCCGCGAGTTCCTCGGGCCGGTCCACGAACCGCACCACGACACCCGGTTCGGCGGCCAGCGCGTCCACGTCGGTGAAGTTGGACATCAGCGGGACCGCGCAGACGGCGACCCGCAGGACGTCCTCGCCGACGGGCGGGGCGGTGTCCGACTCGCGCACGGTCCCCCGCAGGGAGACTCGCAGCCCGTCCTCCTCGTCGATGCCGAGGCCGTGCCGGAAGGGCAGGACGCCGTAGGTCCGCCGCCCGGTGAGCCCGTGCAGCATGTCGAGGCCGGGCTCCAGCAGCGAGACGTCGCCGCGGAACTTGTTGACGAGGAACCCGGCGACGAGTTCCTGGTCCTCGGGGGACAACAGGGCGACCGTGCCGAAGAAGGAGGCGAAGACGCCCCCGCGGTCGATGTCGCCGACGACGAGCACGGGCAGCCGCGCGTGGCGCGCGATGCCCATGTTCACGATGTCCGTCCGCCGCAGGTTGATCTCGGCGGGACTGCCGGCCCCTTCACAGATCACCGCGTCATACGTGCCCCGCAACTCGGCGAGACAGTCGAGCACGGTCCCCAGCAACTGCTGCTGCCGCCCGCCGTGGTACCCGCGAGCGCTCAGCTCGCCCACCGGCCGGCCCATCAGCACGACCTGACTGCTCTGTTCGCCGCCCGGCTTGAGCAGGACGGGGTTCATCAGCGCGGTCGGCTCGACGCGGCACGCCTGCGCCTGCATGGCCTGCGCGCGGCCGATCTCGGCGCCCTCCCGCGTCACGAACGAGTTGAGGGACATGTTCTGCCCCTTGAACGGCGCGACCCGCACCCCCTGCCGGACCAGCCAACGGCAGATCCCGGCGGTCACGACGCTCTTGCCGGCGTCGGAGGTGGTGCCGGCGACCAGCAGACCACCGTTCACGAGGCGCCCCCCTTACCGGCCCGCTTCCCGGCCCGCGCGGCGAACAGCCGCACACCGGCCGTCCGCGCGACGACGGTGACGCCGAGCGCGAGCACGCCGACGCGACGGGAGAGCCGCGCGGCCCGTTCGATGTCCCGTACCTCCACGGCACGTCCCTCCCCGTTCAGCACCGGCCGCCGCTCGACCCGGCCGCCGTACGACAACGTCCCGCCCAGCCGCACACCGAGCGCCCCCGCGAACGAGGCCTCCACGGGCCCGGCGTTGGGGCTCGGATGCCGGCCCGCGTCGGCCTGCCAGGCCCGTACGGCCCCCCGCGGGTCCCCGCCCGCGACGGCGGTCAGGGCGGCGGTCAGCCGCGCTCCCGGCCAGCCCGCGAGGTCGTCCAGCCGGGCGGAGGCCCATCCGTAGCGCCGGTACCGGGGCGATCTGTGCCCGACCATCGCGTCCAGGGTGTTGACGGCCCGGAACCCGACGAGTCCCGGCACGCCGCCCAACGCGCCCCACACCAGCGCCCCCACGACCGCGTCCGAGGTGTTCTCCGCGACGGACTCCACGACGGCCCGCGCGATCCCGTCGGCGTCCAGGGCCTGCGGATCGCGCCCGCACAGGTGCGGCAGCCGGGCCCGGGCCGCCTCGACGTCACCGGCCTCCAGGGCGCGGCCGACGGCTCGCGCCTCGCGCCCGAGGCTGGTGGCGCCCACCACGGCCCAGGTGGCGGCGGCGGTCAGGGCGACGGAGGCGGCGGGGGAGGGCCGCAGCGCCGAAGTGGCGACGGCGGCCAGACCGACGACGCCTCCGGCGCAGACGGCGGTGTGCAGCACGCCGTACCCCCGGTGGTCCCGCCACAACAGGTGTTCCACGGCGCCGGCGGCCCGCCCGAACGCGGCGACCGGATGCCCACGGCGAGGATCACCGAGGACCAGGTCGGCGAGAAGGCCGGCGGCGGCGCCGTACGCGAAGACGCGATCGGCACGCATCGGCTCAGCCGGCCGAGGGGTCGGGCGGAGCGCCGGTGGCAGACCTCGAACGGCAGCCGAGCATGGCTCTGTGTCCTCACTCAGGGTGTCCACGCCCTGGTTCGACGAGACCGGCGGTGAGAGTTCCTGGCTCCCGGGGTTCACACCCCGGTCACAGTGGCGGGACCGCGCCGGATTCGCACCGGCTTCCTCTCTTGCCGCCGTACATGGCTCCGGCAGTCCACCACGGGCCCCGAAGGGCCGTCAACTTGCTGTTGACCTGCGCGGGGAGAGTGTGCCGAGGCCCACACACGAGGGGCCCCAGGCGTCACAGACACGTGGGGTGCGGGACGGAGATCCGTCCCGCACCCCACTCGGTGTCCAGGTGCGGCGGGTCAGGCGACGATCAGCGAGATGCCGTACGCCACCGCCGCCGCGCACGCCGCGAAGCACACGTACGCGCCGGTGACCGCGAGGGCCGCGGACTCGCCCTGGGCCGCCGCGCGTTCACGGCGGGAGAGACCGGTGATGCCGAGGGTGAACAGGGCCACGAGGGCCACGGTGACCACGAGGCTGACCCCGAAGACGGAGCCGAGGGCTGCCCAGTCGATCTTCATGCTGCTTCTTCCTTCGTAACCGGGGGCGCGGGGCTCAGACGGTGGTGGCGGCCGGCGGGACCACCGGTTCGGTGGCCGGGGCCGGGATCGTGGCCGTGAGGTCCTCGGCGACGGTGCCCACCGGCGGCGGGGCCACGACGGCGATCGCCGTGGTCACCACGCCGGCCGGTTCCTCGGAGGCGTTGACGTTGCTGTGGTCGATGACCTCGCGCCGCGACAGCTTCCAGATGGCGGCGCTGGAGGCGATCAGGAAGACGGCGACGACCGCGGTGCCCCAGTCGCCGAGGTCCGTCACGGACTCGGCGAGAGCACCGACCACGGCCGCGGCCGGGAGCGTGAGGCCCCAGGCGACGAACATCCGGGTGGCCGTCGACCAGCGCACGACGCCGCCCTTGCGCCCGAGGCCCGCGCCCATCACCGAACCGGAGACGGAGTGCGTGGTGGACAGGGAGAAACCGAGGTGGGAGGAGGCCAGGATGACCGTGGCCGCGCTGGTCTGGGCGGCGAAGCCCTGCTGCGGCTGGAGTTCGGTGAGGCCCTTGCCCATGGTGCGGATGATGCGCCAGCCGCCGAGGTAGGTGCCGAGCGCGATGGCGAGGCCCGCGGAGAGGATGACCCAGGTGGGCGGGTCGGAGTCGGGGGAGACGACGCCGCCGGCGACCAGGGCGAGGGTGATGATGCCCATCGTCTTCTGCGCGTCGTTGGTGCCGTGGGCCAGGGAGACCAGGCCCGCGGAGGCGATCTGGCCCGTGCGGTAGCCCTTGGCGGCGGCCCTGCCGTCGGCCTTCCTGCCGAGCGTGTACGACAGGCGCGTGGCGAGGAACGCGGCGGCGCCCGCGACGACCGGGGCGGCGACCGCGGGGATCAGCACCTTGGTGACCAGGGCGTCACCGTGCACCGCGCCGAACCCCGCCGAGGCGACGGTGGCGCCGATCAGGCCGCCCATGAGGGCGTGCGAGGAGCTGGAGGGGAGTCCGACCAGCCAGGTCAGCAGGTTCCAGAGGATCGCGCCGACCAGGGCGGCGAATATGACCTCGGGACGTATGCCGGACTCGTCGACGAGTCCCTTGGAGATCGTGTTGGCGACCTCAACGGAGAGGAAGGCACCCACAAGGTTCAGCACGGCGGACATGGCCACCGCGACCTTGGGCTTGAGCGCACCGGTCGAGATGGTCGTGGCCATCGCGTTGGCGGTGTCGTGAAAACCGTTCGTGAAATCGAACGCGAGCGCGGTTACCACCACAATCGCGAGGATCAGCGAGAAGTTTTCCATTTACCCAGGCAATCGTTCGAGGTCATTGGCTGGACGACCGTAAGCAACCTGAGTGAACGGAAGATGAACTGAGGCAGGCATCGGGGTGTCCTGGTGAGGCGATTTCGCTCCGGCCGGCCCGCTGGCGGCGCTTCCGCCTCCGGCCTGTCACGGACGGCCCACAGCGCGTGGTGCGAACCGCCCGCGACGCGTGCGCGGGCGGCCGACATCGAGCAGTGACGTCGCCCACAGCGCGTGGCGAGGGCCGCCCACAGCGCGTGGTGCACGCGGTCCCCGGCACGGGGCCCCCGCGCCTGGCAGGATCGCCGCATGGCAGAGCAACGGCGGGAGCCGCGGGACGCACGGGGTGGCCTGGACGGTGTGCCCGAGGCCGGCGAGGCGTGGGGCAGGCGCGCGCGTCCCGAGGAGGCGGACGCCTGGACGGACCTCGTCGCGACCGCCCGCAGAACGGTCCGGGACGCCCTGGTCGTCGGCACCTCGGGCAACGTCTCGGTCCGCGTCGGCGACACCGTCCTGGTCACCCCGACCGGCGTCCCCTACGACCGGCTCACCCCGGACGACGTCGTCGGCGTGGACCTCGAAGGCCGCCAGGTGCTCGGCTCGCTCGTGCCGACCAGCGAACTGCCGATGCACCTGGCCGTATACACCACCACCGACGCCCGCGCCGTCGTCCACACCCACGCCGTGCACGCCACGGCCGTGTCCACCCTCGTCACCGAACTCCCGCCCATCCACTACATGGCCGGCGCCCTCGGCGGCAGCGTCCGGGTCGCCCCCTACGCGACGTACGGCACCCCCGAGCTGGCCGAGAACATGCTGCGCGCCCTGACCGGCCGCTCCGGCTGCCTGCTGCGCAACCACGGCACGATCACCTACGGCGCAACCCTCGACCAGGCGTACGACCGCACCGCCCAGCTGGAGTGGATGTGCCGCCTGTGGCTGACGGCGTCCTCCGTACCCGGCCTGGACCCGGCGCTCCTGTCGCCGCGGCAGATGGCCGAGGCCCAGGAGCGGCTGCGCGGCTACGGGCAGCCCTGACCAGGGTCCCGTACCGGCGCGCCCCCGCAAGGCCGCGTCCCCGGACATCACTCCGGGCCGTCCTCCCGCTGGCCGCGGACGGGGCGGGCCAGGACACTGGTCGGATGCGCACAGTCAAAGCGACGGCCGCGGCCGTCTCCGTGGCCCTCGCGGCCGGCGCGGCAAGCGTCGCGGCCGGCCGGTACGCCAGCGGCGCAGCGCTCAAGGCACCGCCGGGCCGGCCGCTGCCCACCGAACCCCACCTCACCGTGCACGCCACCGCCGCCGGGCAGATCGTCCTCACCCGGTCCCTGGCCTCCCTGCGCCCCGGAACCTACGGCCTGGCCGGCGACGGCACGCACGCCGTGGTCGGCCCCGTCCAGGACGGCACCCCGCACCCCGCCGACACCGTCGTACGCCGCCTGGAACGCGTCACCCACGGCACCCCGCGACCCGGCGCCAAGGTCTGGCTCACCCCCCAGGTGCACGTCGGCGACCCGGCCACCGCCCTCGGGATCGAGTACACCGACGTCCACATCCACGGCGAACTCGGTTCGCTGCCCGCCTGGTTCGTCCCCGGCGTACGGGACACCTGGATCATCACGGTGCACGGCCTGGGCGCCACCCGCGAACACCCCCTGAACGTGCTGGAACTCCTGCACCGCCACCGCTTCCCGCTGCTCGACCTCGCCTACCGCGGCGACCCCGGCGCGCCCCGCTCCCCGGACGGACTGAGCCACCTCGGCGAGACCGAGTGGCGGGACCTGGACGCGGCGATCCACCACGCCGTGCACCAGGGCGCCCGGCAGGTCGTCCTGTTCGGCTGGTCCACCGGAGCCACGATGGCCCTGCGCGCCGCCGTCCACTCCGGGCTGCGCAACCGCGTCGCGGGACTCGTCCTGGACTCCCCGGTGCTCAGCTGGCAGACCACGCTGCGCGCCCTCGCCGCCGCCCGGCACACCCCGGGCGCCCTGCTGCCGCTGGCCGTGCGCGCCGCGCAGGGCCGCACCGGACTGAGCCCCGACCCCGGTGCCCCCGTCAGCGACCGGCTCGCCGCGCCGACGCTGATCATCCACGGGCCGGACGACACCGTGGCCCCCTGGGACCTCTCGCGCCGGCTCGCCGCCACCCGCCCCAACCTGATCGCCCTGCACACCGTCCGCCGCGCGCCCCACGCGGCCATGTGGAACGCCGACCCGAAGACCTACGAGGAGGCGCTGCGCCGCTTCCTCGTCCCGCTGATGTGACCGGCCCGCCGCACCGGCGGACCCACCGCTGCGACGGGTCCCGAGGAGCCGGAGCGCGGCCGGGGCGCCACGCTCGGGGCCCCCGGTCGGAAAGATTCCGTTTAAGGCCGTACCACTGGCTTGTTCTCGGCCCCGGGCCCCCGCGACACCCCGTGCGTTGGCCCTCCCCGTAGCCCCCCGTGACATTCCGTTTGGGTTTTCGGACCGTCAACCGGAAGACTGCACCCGTGACGTCCCGTATCCCGCGCGACTCCAGGCTCCGACTCGTCCGCCCGCGACCCCTGGCCGCCGCCCCCAGAGCGATGAACCAGCGGCGCTCGCGCCGCCCCGCCCCCCGCCCGCCGGAGGGCACCCCGGCCCCCGCGGAGCTGGCCAGAATGGCGCGCTCCGGCCTGGCCGCCGCGGCCCGCGTCGCCCACTGGGCCGACACCGCCCTGCGCCCCGGCCGGGACAGCGCCAGCCCTGACGGCAAGGGCACCCTCTCCGACGCGACCGCCGAACGCGCCGCCGCCGACCTCGGCCTGACCCCCGCACAGGTCCGCGCCGACTGGGACACCGCACGCCTGGCCGGACTCGTCGAGGTGCACGGCGACGACGCCCGCCCCGGCTGGCGGCTGCGCGCCTGGGACCGCGACGACAGTGCCGTGCTGCGCGGCTGGGTGGCGCTGTTCGACGCCTGGTCGCTCGCCCACCCCGAGCCCTCCGGACACGAGCCGGCCGCCGTGGCCGAGGTCGTCTCGGCCATGCCCCAGGTGCTGTCCTTCCTCCAGCTGTCCGCCGGCCCCGTGCCCGTGGAGCAGCTCCTGGACCTGCTGGAGCAGCGGGTCACCGAACTGCGCACCGAACGCTGCGAGATCCCCTACGGCCCCCAGCCGGAGCCCGAACCGGCCCGGCAGGCCCCGCCGGAGCCCGCCGACGCCCCCCTGCCCCCGCTCCTGGAGTGGGCCCTGCGCGCCCTCGCCTCCGTCGGCGCCCTCACCTACGGCGAGGGACAGGCCACGCTCACCCCGCTCGGCAGCTGGGCGGTCTGGGTCAAGCTGGAGCAGATCTGCGTCGCCGCGCAGAGCCCCGCCGGCAACATCGAGCAGGCGGCCGAGGGCATGCTCCGCGGCTGCGCCCAGTTGCGCCCGAACGCGGCCCGCGCCGAGTACCGCGCCTGGCTCGCCGCCCGACCCGTGGGCAGCGCCGTGGCCGAACTGCTGGAGGCCGCCCGCGGCGAGGACGCCCTGCTGCGCGGCCTCGCCTTCGAGGCGCTGCGGGTCGTCGGCGCTCCCGCCGAACCCGACGTGCGTGCCGTGGCCGACGTGCCCACCCTGCGGCCCTACGCCCTGCTGTGGCTGGCCGAGCACGACGGGATCGACCCCGAGGACGCGCACGAGATCCTCACCCGGCAGGAGGCCACCTGGCTGTGGGTCGACACCGCGGCCGCCGTCGCCGACCACGGGGAGGCCCCGCTGCTGGTGCGGCACCTGGAGTCCGCCGTGCAGCCCACCGTGCCGATGCTCCTCGACGAGGTGCGCGCGGTCGGACATCCCCGCACGGTGCAGGTCCTGGTCGCACTCGCCGCCGCCCACCCCGACCCCGCGCTGGCCAAGGCCGTGCGGCGGGCCGCCTTCCAGGTGCACACCGGCGGGAGCTGAGAGCCCGCCTCAGGCCCCCGTGTCGGGGGCGTAGGTACCGAAGCTCCAGATGTTGCCCTCGGCGTCCCGGGCCATGTAGTCCCGGGAGCCGTAGTCCTGGTCCGTCGGGGGCATGAGGATCTCCGCGCCGTGGTCCAGGGCGCGCCGGTGGTGCGCGTCGACGTCGTCCACGACGACGTACACCCCGCTGGGACCCGCGCCCTTCATCGCCGTGTCGAAGACACCGCCGCGGTTTTTGGAACCGACCATCACCGCGCCGTTGCCCTGCACCAGCTCCGCGTGCATCACCACGCCGTCCTCGCTCTCGTACACCGACAGCTCCGTGAACCCGAAGGCCTCCGTGAGCTGCCGGATCGCCGCCTTCGCGTCCGCGTACAGCAGCGTCGGACAGATACTCGGACGCCCGCCCGCCGTGCCTGCCATAGCGATCACTCCCTGTCGTGTCACGGTCGTGTCCCCGGCGATGCCCGCCGCCGGAAAACCGGAGAATTCCGGACTTCGCCCCAGTCTCGCACCGGCCACTGACACCGCGCGGAAACCTCTCGGGCGACCGACGGCACCTCCCCGCGGCCCTTCCGTCCGGGACGTCGGCACGGGACCTCCGTACGGGACTTCCGTACGGCCCCGGTGACCTGGGCCGTCGGCCGGCTCGCCGCCCCCGGTGGCCCGCGGGCCGGAAAATTGGTTGCACGGCCCCGTTAGACTTGGCCCATGGCCATTCTCCTCGCGCATTAGACGGCGGGAACGTCCTCAGCCGCCCATCCCGCCACACAACCCCGCCCTGGAGTCTGTCCGTGATCTCCGCCTCCGGTATCGAGCTGCGCGCCGGCGCCCGAGTCCTCATCGAGTCCGCCACCTTCCGCATCGCCAAGGGCGACCGCATCGGCCTGGTCGGCCGCAACGGCGCCGGCAAGACCACGCTCACCAAGGTCCTGGCCGGCGAGGGCGTCCCCGCCGGGGGCGCCGTCACCCGCTCCGGCGAGGTCGGCTACCTCCCCCAGGACCCCCGCACCGGCGACCTCGACGTGCTCGCCCGCGACCGCATCCTCTCCGCGCGCGGCCTGGACACCCTGATCCGCAAGATGCGGGAGAACGAGCAGCGCATCGCCAACGGCGCCGGCGCCACCCGCGAGAAGGCCCTGCGGCAGTACGAGCGCCAGGAGACGGAGTTCCTCACCAAGGGCGGCTACTCCGCCGAGGCCGAGGCCGCCACCATCGCCGCCGCGCTCAACCTGCCCGACCGGGTGCTCGGCCAGCCCCTGCACACGCTCTCCGGCGGTCAGCGCCGCCGCGTGGAGCTGGCGCGCATCCTGTTCTCCGACGCGGACACCCTGCTGCTCGACGAGCCGACCAACCACCTCGACGCCGACTCCATCGTCTGGCTGCGCGACTACCTCAAGACCTACCGCGGCGGCTTCATCGTGATCTCCCACGACGTCGACCTGGTCGAGACGGTCGTCAACAAGGTCTTCTACCTGGACGCCAACCGCGCCCAGATCGACTACTACAACATGGGCTGGAAGCTCTACCAGCAGCAGCGCGAGGCCGACGAGAAGCGCCGCAAGCGCGAGCGGCAGAACGCCGAGAAGAAGGCCGCCGCGCTGCACTCGCAGGCCGACAAGATGCGCGCCAAGGCCACCAAGACCGTCGCCGCGCAGAACATGGCCAAGCGCGCCGACCGGCTGCTCGCCGGACTGGAGGCGGTACGGGCCTCGGACAAGGTCGCCAAGCTGCGCTTCCCCGAGCCCGCGCCCTGCGGCAAGACCCCCCTCATGGCGGAGGGCCTGTCGAAGTCGTACGGCTCGCTGGAGATCTTCACAGACGTCGACCTGGCCATCGACAAGGGCTCCCGCGTCGTCATCCTCGGCCTGAACGGCGCCGGCAAGACGACCCTCCTGCGGCTGCTCGGCGGCGCCGAGCAGCCCGACACCGGAGAGGTCATCGAGGGCCACGGCCTCAAGCTCGGCTACTACGCGCAGGAGCACGAGACCCTCGACCCCGAGCGCACGGTCCTGGAGAACATGCGGTCCGCCGCCCCCGACCTCGACCTCGTCGAGGTCCGCAAGACGCTCGGTTCGTTCCTCTTCTCCGGGGACGACGTCGACAAGCCGGCCGGGGTCCTCTCCGGCGGCGAGAAGACCCGCCTCGCGCTCGCGACCCTGGTGGTCTCCTCCGCGAACGTCCTGCTCCTGGACGAGCCCACCAACAACCTCGACCCCGCCAGCCGTGAGGAGATCCTCGGCGCGCTGCGCACCTACAAGGGCGCGGTCGTCCTCGTCACCCACGACGAGGGAGCCGTCGAGGCGCTCCAGCCGGAACGGATCATCCTGCTGCCGGACGGCGTCGAGGACCTGTGGGGCGCCGACTACGCGGATCTGGTGGCCCTGGCCTGAGCCGCTCCGGGCCCGGCGGACCGCCGCGGTACCCGGTCGACCGGTGATCGGCTCGGTTGTCGGTCGGGTCGTCGGTTCGGGTGTCGGCCGGGTCGCCGGCCCGGTGATCCATGCGTGATCGATCATGTGATCAACTGCGTGATCCACTGCCTATGGATCATTCGGCCGATCCGTGATCCATCATCTGTGTGAGATCTCCTCGTACCGCGGTGTGTCCTACATCCATTTCACGGCCGGGCCCTTTGTCGACCGGGGTCCGGCCGTCGTGCGTCCCTGACCTGGCACTTCACAAGGGAATTTGTTCGGCCGCGCGGACGCGGCCGTCTGGAATCCCTGATTCCGCTTGTGCGCACCCGCTCCTGTCGTCAAAACCTTGTCTTACGGACCTTGCCGAATGGGTGGCCATGGAGCCGCCGAGGGGTGATCATGAGAGGACCAGAGCGCACTTCCCACGAGGAGGCACGGGTGGCCGAGACTCTGAAGAAGGGCAGCCGGGTGACCGGCGCCGCGCGCGACAAGCTCGCGGCAGACCTGAAGAAGAAGTACGACTCCGGTGCGAGCATCCGGGCGCTGGCCGAGGAGACCGGCCGCTCGTATGGCTTCGTGCACCGGATGCTCAGCGAGTCCGGCGTCACGCTGCGTGGACGTGGTGGCGCGACCCGGGGCAAGAAGGCCGCAGCGTCCTGAACCGGGCGGCCCATCGGCTTTCGATGGTGGCCACCCGGTCGGTCGGCTGATCGACCGGGTGGTTACTGTGCAGTCACTTCACTGTGCCGTGGTGCGGCGGTAGCCCGCCCCCGGCACGGCATCACGACCGCACGCATCGGAGGCGCCCCATGGCTTCGCCCGACCAGGACCTCGGTCCGGTACTCGACAAGGACGGCGTACGGCTCACCGTCGACGACGCCATCGCCACGGTGACACTGACCAACCCGGCCAAGCGCAACGCCCAAAGTCCTGCGCTGTGGCGGGCGTTGGCCGAAGCCGGGCGGTTGCTGCCGGGCACCGTCCGCGTCGTCGTGCTGACCGCCGAGGGCAAGTCCTTCTCCGCCGGACTCGACCGGCAGGCGTTCACGCCCGAGGGCTTCGACGGCGAGCCGTCGTTCATCGACCTCGCGCGGGGCAGCGACGCCGAGCTGGACGCGACCATCGCCGAGTACCAGGAGGGCTTCACCTGGTGGCGGCGCAGCGACCTCGTGTCCATCGCCGCGGTGCAGGGACATGCCGTCGGAGCGGGTTTCCAGCTGGCCCTCGCCTGTGACCTGCGCGTCGTAGCCGACGACGTGCAGTTCGCCATGCGCGAGACCAGCCTCGGGCTCGTCCCCGACCTCACCGGCACCCATCCGCTGGTGGGGCTCGTCGGTTACGCCCGCGCGCTGGAGATCTGCGCGACCGGGCGAGCCGTCACGGCCGAGGAGGCCGTGAGCACCGGACTGGCGAACATCGCCGTACCGCTCGACCAGCTCGCGGACGCGGTACGGGACCTGGCCGGCGCGTTGCTGGCCGCGCCCCGGGACGCCGTGATCGAGACGAAGGCGCTGCTGCGCGGGGTGCAGGGGCGGTCGTACGAGGAGCAGCGGACCGCCGAGCGGGCCGCCCAGGCCAGGCGGCTGCGGGACCTGGCCGGCGTCGGCGAATGAACCCGCCGGTCAGCTGACCGCCGTCACCAGCACCGCCGCCGTC
Organism: Streptomyces sp. NPDC043878; assembly: GCF_056435735.1. Classification (NCBI taxonomy): domain Bacteria; kingdom Bacillati; phylum Actinomycetota; class Actinomycetes; order Kitasatosporales; family Streptomycetaceae; genus Streptomyces; species Streptomyces sp. NPDC043878. Next base: position 51,231 of record NZ_JBWKDW010000026.1, on the reverse strand, counting down.
GGGTGATCCGGCAGTGACTGTGCCGCGCTCACGCGCACTTCCAGGGCCACGTCGAGCGCCCGACCGCCCGGGCCCACCGCCACCTCCAGCCGGACGTGGCGGTGCGGCAGCGCGGCCGGACCGCTCTGCCACTCCTCGATCCAGGTGCCCGTCACCCGGATCACGCCCGCGACCGCCAGCGCGGCGGCCTCGACCCGCAACTCGTCGACCGACCGCGCCGCTTCCGCCCCGGGCCCCGGCTCCGGTGCGAGCCCCGGTTCTGCCGCGGCGGGCGCCGCCGGCCCCGCGCCGGCCCGCTCCACCTCGTCCAGCAGGGCCGTCACCCGCAGGTCCACCTCCGTCACCGCCAGGCCGAGCCGCTCCGTGGCCGCCGCGGCCAGCGTCGCGCGGAGCCGGGCCGCCGCCGCGGGCAGCGGCTCCGAGGCCGACGCCGCGAACTCCGCCGTCACCCGCAGCGGCCCGGGCGGCAGCGCGCTCGGCGGCGGCGGTACGGCGGGTTCCCGCGTGTCCAGCGGATCGGCGAGGGCGATGCGCAACACGGTCAGCCGTACGCCGCGCAACTCTTCGGCCGCGCGCCGGAGCACCGCCCCGGCCGCGTTCTCGGAGATCCACGCGCCGTCGCCGGGGCCGCCCAGGGGCAGGAGCCTGCCGAGTCCCAGCTGCTGGCGTACCGCTCGGGTCCATTGGTCTGCCGTCATTCCTCCAGCCTGCCGCATCCCAGACGCGCGAGCGCGCAACCCCGCATACGGTGGTGGAAGGACGCCAACCGAAAGGGACGTACGGCGATGACCGACATGACGGAACAGGACCGGACGGGCACCCCCTCAGGAGCCAAGGACGTGCCGGAGAGCTCGGGGACGCGCAGGCCCCAGATGGCCAAGCGTGGCGGCGGCGATCCGTCCACCAGGGGACGGACGACCATCGCGGACGGTGTGGTGGAGAAGATCGCCGGACTGGCCGCACGGGACGTGCTCGGCGTGCACGCCATGGGCAGCGGGCTGTCGCGGACCTTCGGGGCGGTGCGCGACCGGGTGCCCGGCGGGTCGAAATCGGCCGCGCGCGGAGTGAAGGTCGAGGTCGGCGAGGTACAGACCGCGCTCGATCTGGAGATCGTCGTCGACTACGGCGTGTCGATCTCCGAGGTGACCCGGGAGGTGCGGGAGAACGTCATCGCCGCGGTGGAGCGGATGACCGGCCTCGAGGTGGTCGAGGTCAACATCGCGGTGAGCGACGTCAAACTGCCGGACGAGGAGGACGAGGAGCCGGAGCCCCGCCTCCAGTGACTCGCCGGCGCCCGAAGAGCCGGGCGGGGACGATCCGATGGTCCGTTGGTCTGACGAGCGTAGGAGCGCACCATGAACCTGGCCGTGGTCGGCATGATCGCCGGCATGGCACTGGGCTTCGCCGGATACTTCGGCGGGTTCGGGGCCTTCCTCCTGGTGGCGGCCCTGGGAGCCATCGGATTCGTCGTCGGCAGGTTCGCGGAGGGCGACCTGAACCTCGGCGACCTGTTCCGTCCCCGTGACGACCGGCGGCGGTGACGTCCGTGAGCGACGGGGTCACTGAGCTCCGCGCGCCGCTGACGGTGGTCGCGCCGGGCGAGCGCGGCGCGACCCGCATCGCGGACCGGGTCGTCGCGAAGGTCGCCGCACAGGCGGCCGGCGAGGCGCTGGGCAGGCTGCCCCGGGACGTCTCGCGCCCGCACGCCACGGTCGCCGTCCACCACGGCACCGCAAGGGTCCGCATCCACCTCGAACTCGACTATCCGAGCGACATCGGCGGCCGGTGCGGACAGGTGCGTCGTCATGTGGTCGAGCGGGTAGGCGCGTTGGTGGGCATGGAGGTGCCGGAGGTCGTCGTCCACGTGGAACGGCTGCATCTCGTACCGGCACACGGCGCGGCACAGGGGAGGACGCGATGAGCGAGTCCCAGGGCACCGAGGGCACCACACAGCGGCTGCCGGTCATCGAGAGGGAGACCGACCCGGCCGGGGGGTACGCGTACGAACCGCCACCCCCGGCCGAGCAGAGGGAACGCCTCCCGGAAGCGGCCGGCGGCACCGGCCGCTTCCGGTCCGCGCGCCGCGTCCCGGCCGCCGTCGTCGCCGTACTGATCCTCTTCGTCGCGGGCGTCTTCCTCTACGACATCGCCGCCGTGCGCGCCGGCCGGCCCGGCATGCGCTGGCGCCGGGAACTGGCCGGGCAGCTCGCCGAACGGCCCCTCGACGACACCTGGGTGCTCGTCGGCGCGGGCGTGACGGCGGCCCTCGGACTGTGGCTGATCGTGCTGGCGCTCACCCCCGGGCTGCGGACGGTGCTGCCGATGCGGCGCACGCACGCCGACGTACGCGCCGGGCTGCACCGCAAGGCGGCCGCCGTGGTGCTGCGCGACCGGGCCATGGAGGTCGCCGGCGTGCAGTCGGTGCGGGTGCGGACACGACGCAGGAAGGCCGACGTGCGCGCGGTCGCCCACTTCCGTGCACTGGACGAGGTACGGGCCGACCTGGAGGACGTGGTCGCCGACGCGGTGCGGGGCCTCGGGCTGGCCCGGCCGCCCGCGCCGGCCGTCCATGTGGCGCGACCCGGGAAGAAGGGGTGAGCGCGGTGCTGAGGACCGTCAACCGTGTGGTGCTCGGGGTCGTGGGCCTGGTGCTCCTGCTCCTCGGCGGTTCCGTGCTCGCCGTCCGGCTGGGCGCGCCCCCGCCGTCCTGGTGGATCCACGACGGGCGGCACGACGTCCTGCTCAGCGACACGGAGCGGACCCGCTGGCGGGACGCCGGCTGGTGGTGGCCCGCCGTCATCGCCGCGCTCGCCGTCGTGGTGCTGCTGGCCCTGTGGTGGCTGACCGCGGTGCTGCGCCGCCGCCGGCTCGCCGAGGTGCTCGTCGACACCGGTGACGGCGAGGGCGCCCTGCTGCGGGGACGGGCCCTGGAGGGCGTCTTCGCCGGCGAGGCGGGAGACCTGGACGGCGTCGCCCGGGCCCACGTCCACCTGACCGGCCGCCGCACCGCGCCCGCGGCCCGTGTACGGCTCCTGCTGGAACCCCACGTGGACCCGGCCACCGCCCTGGACCACCTCACCACCCGAGCCCTGACCCACGCCCGAACCTCGGCAGCCCTCCCCACCCTCCCCACAGAGGTCCGCCTACAGGCCCTGAAACACCGAGCGGACAGAGTCAGCTGACACGCCCCCCGCGCCCCTGACGCCCCGCCAGGGGCGCGGGGAACTGCGCGACCAGCCCCCGCGGCCCCGCAGCCGACACCGCACCGCACCCGGCGCTCGCCGCCCCAGCCGAACCCGGCGCTCGCCGCCCCCGTTCAAAACCCGTGCCGCATCCCCCCGTCGACCGGCACCATGACCCCCGTCAGATAAGACGCAGCCGGCGACAGCAGGAACGCCGCCGTCCGCCCGAACTCCTCGGGCCTCCCGTACCGCCGCAGCGGAATCCGCGACTCGTTGGCCGCCCGCGTCGCCTCGGGATCCGCGGACAACTTGTCCAGCTCCCGTACTCGGTCGGTGTCGATGCGGGCCGGCAGCAGCCCCACGACCCGGATGCCCCGCGGCCCCAGTTCGTCGGCGAGCGACTTGGCGAAGCCGGCGAGTCCGGGCCGCAGCCCGTTGGAGATCGTGAGCCCCGGGATCGGCTCGTGCACCGACCCCGACAGCACGAACCCGATGACACCGCCCGCATCCAGTTCCTCCGCCGCCGCGCGGGCCAGCCGTACCGCCCCCAGGAAGACCGATTCGAACGCCGTCTGCCACTGCTCGTCGGTGTTGTCGGCGACGAATCCGGGCGGCGGACCGCCGACACTGATGAGGATGCCGTCGAACCTCCCGAAGTGCTCCCGCGCGGCGGCGATCAGCCGTGCGGGCGCCTGCGGGTCGGCGTTGTCGACGGCGACGCCGACCACGCCGGCGCCCAGCCCCTCCGCCGCCTCGGCGACGCGCTGCTCGTCCCGCCCCGTGACGATCACCTTCGCCCCGTCGGCCACGAGTTCGCGCGCGGCGGCGTGGCCCAGTCCGCGGGTGGCCCCGGTGACGACGTACACCCGGTCCTTCAGTCCAAGATCCATGCCCCTATCCTGCCTCTTCGGTCCCGGACAGGGCGAGGGCGGTGTTCACCAGCCCGATGTGGCTGAACGCCTGCGGGAAGTCGCCGAGCGGACGCCCGGCCACCGGGTCGCACTCCTCGGCCGGCAGGCCCACGTCGTCGGTGAGGCCCGCCAGCCGGTCGAATCTCCCGGGCCTCTCCGGTACGGCCCGTCATGTGCAGCGCGTGCGCCGGCCGGAACGAGCACACGAGGAAGGTGCCACCTCGCCGTACGCGCGCTAGACGGACACCGCCTGCGTCGCCCGCGTGTCCGCACCGGCGGCCGCCGCCCGCCTCTCGCGGGCCTCCCGCCGCACCAGGACCACCCAGCCGACCGGGACGGCCGCCGAGAACAGCCACCACTGGATGGCGTAGGCGAGGTTCAGCGCCGAGTCCTCCCGGCCGGGCTCCCCGACGAGCTGTGGCAGGCCGCCCCTGGGCGCGGGCGCCGTCTGCGCGATGTAGCCGCCGAGCACCTCGGCACCCAGACGCCGCGCCTCCTTCTCGCTGTTGATCAGCATGATCTGCCGGTCGGGCAGTCCCTTGATGTCCTTGATGCCGCTCGCGGCGGTCGTCTCGTCGGCCATCAGCCGTCCGGTCACCGTGGTCCGGCCGTGCGGCGGCGCGGGGATCTTCGGGAAGGCGGTCTGTGCCGCGTCCGCGGGAATCCAGCCGCGGTTGACCAGCAGCACCTTGCCGTCGGTCAGGACGAACGGGGTGAGGACGTGGAAGCCGACCGCGTCGTCGGCGTTGACGCGGCGCCTGACGACGAGTTCTCGGGCGGTGTCGAAGGTGCCCGTCGCGGTCACCGTGCGGTACCGCTCCGTGGTGGTGACCGTGTGTCCCGGGGCGGTCAGGTCCTCCACGGGGACCGGCCTGGCGGCCAGCGCGTCGGAGACCAGCTGGTTCCGGGCGGCGCGCAGGTCGTGGCGATGCATCTGCCAGAAGCCCAGCCTGATCATCGTGGGGATGAGGAGGAGGGAGACCAGCGTGAGGATCACCCACTGCCGGGACAACAGGAAGCGGTACACCCCACGACCGTACAACTCGGTCGTGGGGCGCATCAGGGCGGGTAGTGCGTTACACCTTGTCCACGATCCCCACCCTGCCCTCCGCGCGGGCGCAGTGGGCGCCGCAGAACCAGTGACCCTCGACCTCGACTCCCTGGCCGATGATCTGCACACGACAGTGCTCGCAGATCGGTGCCATGCGGTGGATCGCGCAGGAGAAGCAGTCGAAGACGTGCACCGCGCCCTGCGCGTGCACCTCGAAGGTCATTCCGTAGTTGTTGCCACATACTTCGCAGGTCGCCATGGGCCACAGGGTGGGCCGTCCGCGCCGCGCGCGCGGGAGGCGGCCGGGCGAGTCGCACGGCAATCACCCGTCCGTACGGTCACCACCCCGGGGCGCCGGCGGCCCTGCCGTCACCACCCCGGGCGCCCCGGCGACCGCGCCGTCCACCTCCTCTCGCGCCCGCTCTCCCTGCCCTCCCGCCCACTCCACCTCCCCGAG